>CAZGOR010000001.1:0-60591 GCA_964527875.1 uncultured Bacteroides sp.
GGTAAAACCGCAACAAAGAAAAAAAACGACTAAGATAAAAAATATAATTCTTCACACCCTAAACACCACACCCACACACACCAATATACCAATATACCAATATACCAATTCACATAATTGTTAATATTCTTTCATTCGAAATATCAATTTCGTATAATACTGCCACCATCTTATTTGTATTCTCAGCCTCAGCCTTTCTTTAATAAAGTAATTCTTTTCTTCCATTCTTCCACTATTCCATTCTTCCATTCTTCATTTTTTTCATCATAATCAATTATCTTTAACAGGGTAAATTTTACCTTTATCATGAACTACTTTGATGCCATTTTTGCCATTTTTTTTCTGTGGAGTATCTATAAAGGGCTGACAAAAGGATTTATCATCATGGCATCCACACTGGCAGCCCTGCTGCTTGGCATCTGGGGGGCTGTGCACTTTTCCGATATTACATCGGATCTGCTCTACCGCTATCTTAACTTACAGACCCAGTATCTCTCACTGATATCATTTGCACTTACATTCATTTTGATCGTTATTGCCGTACATATAATGGCGAGAGCCATAGATAAACTTCTTAAAGCTGTGGCGCTTGGTTTTTTAAACAGATTGGCAGGTATGCTTTTCGGGATTTTAAAAACAGCACTTATAATCAGTATCATACTCGTTTTGGTTAATAATATTGATAAAAGAGTTCCATTTATCCCGGAAGAACATAAAGAAGGATCATTGCTCTATGAACCTTTGTCAAAGCTTGCTCCGGCAATTTTCCCATTCCTGAATTTCAACCAGATCAGGGAAAGAATTGAAGACATTGAAGAAAAAGAATATGAGGTATAGTAAGTTTTATAAAAAATTTTATGAGATTTAAGTACTCATAACTTGCCATTACCCGTTTTTATATGATAATAGACACATCAAAATCATGAAAATTTTCTCTGAAAAAAGTTCATCACTCACACTCACACCCTCCAACTCTCACTCTCCAACCCTCAACCCTCAACCCTCAACCTCCAACTCCCAACACTCGACTCACGACTCACGACTCATGACTCACGATTCACGACTCACGATTTTCTTATTTTTGCCAAAATTAATCTTCTATGAACTTTGTTGAAGAATTAAGATGGAGGGGTATGATACATGATATCATGCCGGGAACTGAAGAACAGCTGGAAAAGGAAATGACCACCGCTTATATCGGTTTTGACCCGTCAGCTCCTTCATTACATATCGGCAATCTTGTGGGGATCATGATGTTAAAGCATTTTCAATTGAAAGGTCATAAACCGATTGCACTGGTTGGGGGTGCCACGGGCATGATCGGTGACCCTGCAGGGAAATCGCAGGAAAGGAACCTGCTTGATGAGAATACCCTGGCTGCAAACCAGGAAAGCATTAAAAAACAACTTGCCCATTTCCTGGACTTTAATCCTGACTTGCCAAATGCTGCTGTTATGGTAAACAATTATGACTGGATGAAAGATTATTCGTTCCTTCAGTTCATCCGTGATATTGGCAAACACATCACAGTAAATTATATGATGTCAAAGGATTCGGTGAAAAGCAGGCTTGGAAGCGACAGCACTACAGGAATGTCATTCACAGAGTTCTCTTACCAGCTGGTTCAGGGATATGATTTTCTTTATTTATATCAGACCATCAATTGCAAGCTTCAGATGGGAGGATCAGATCAATGGGGTAATATTGTAACGGGAACTGAGCTGATACGCAGAAAGACAGGAGGTGAAGTATATGCCTTAACATCCCCGCTGATCACGAAGTCTGACGGTGGTAAATTCGGAAAGACTGAAGAGGGGAATATCTGGCTTGCTCCTGAAATGACATCCCCTTATAAATTCTATCAATTCTGGTTAAATGTGGCTGATGAGGACGCTGAGGGTTTCATTAATATCTTTACTCTTTTACCGGTAAATAAGGTAGAAGAATTGATCAGGAAACACAAAGCTTCTCCACATGAAAGAATATTGCAGAAAACACTGGCAAGAGAAGTTACCACGACCGTTCATTCTGAGGATGATTACCAGGCAGCAGAAAAAGCTTCGCGAATCCTTTTCGGTCAGGCAACAACAGAATCTCTTGCCGGAATAAGGGAGGATATATTTTTATCTGTTTTTGATGGTGTCCCCCGCTATGAAATCCCGGCCAGTGTATTACCTTCAAAGATTCCGGAATTATTATCTGCTCATACTGCAATTTTCGCATCGAAAGGTGAATTAAGAAGATTGGTCGGTGGAGGAGGCTTGTTTATCAATAAATCAAAGGTCCTTGAAACTGAAAAAGAAATTACCCGTAATGACCTGATTAATGATAAATACCTGCTGGTGCAGAAAGGCAGGAAAAACTATTTCCTGATCATTGTAAAAAGTTAATAATAAATAATTTATCATGGCTGAAAATGATTCACATTACAGGTTTGATTCAATTGACCTGGCGGTTTATATATGGAAAAAGAGAATACCATTACTGATCATCACTTTTGTAGCGGCAGTCGTTTCAATTATCTCATCCCTGATGATCGTACCGAAGTATAGATCATCGGTTGTTATTTTTCCGAAATCCGAGGCCTCTGCTTCAAAATCAATGCTTCAGTTAAATTATCAGCTTGATATACAAGCAGTTGGAGAAGAAGAGCAGGTAGAGGAGATCATGCAGGTGTTGAAATCCGATAAGATCAGGGATAAGATTATTGACAAATATGACCTGATGAGTTATTATGACATTGATCCCGAAGGCAGGTACCCGTTGTATAAATTGCATTCTTACTATGAATCGAATGTCCGTGTCAAACGAACAGAATTTAATTCGATCGTTGTTTCTGTTCTCGATGCAGACCCACAGATGGCTGCGGATATGGCAAATGATATTGCCATGCTTGTTGATACCACAATATGGGAAATGAAATCGCACCGGGCCAGGCAGGCAAGTACATACCTTGAGCTGGAAATGGATTCCATCAATCAGGAATTAGCAGAATTAAAGGAATGTATACATAGTTTTAATAAAAAAGGTTTGATTAATTATGACCGCCAGATTGAACGTCTTATAGAAGCATACGGAAAAGCAATAGTTGAGGGGAACAACCAGGCTATGAAAACAATTAAAGAAGAAATGTATTACCTGGGAGATTATACAAGTGAATATATGTATTGCGTTGGCAGGTATACCTTTGAGCTGGAAAGGCTAAGTGATATAAAAACCGTTTATCTGCAGGTAAAAGCAGCATTGGATAGCCATATATCCAATATCTTTATTCTTGACAAAGCTTATAAAGCTGATAAAAAAGCATATCCCAATAAATCACTTATCGTGATTGTTTCCACTTTATCAGCATTTGTTTTAGCCTTGCTCTGTTTCCTGTTTTTTGAGAAATTCTTGAAGCGTATCAGGTCAGCATGATCACCAATTTTACATATAGAAAAGAAACCTGGCTGGTGATGCTGGTTTCTTTCCTGTTCATTTTTCTGAATACAATTCTGATTTCAAAGGAGTTTTATTATTTTAATATCGTTCCATGGCTTTTACTGATTGTCCTGCTTGCTTTCTATTCCGTTGATCGTATCCTGCTTTTAGTCGTTTTTTTTACACCCTTGTCGATTGAGTTATCCTACTTTATGCAAGGCCTTGATTTTGATCTTCATTTACCCACTGAGCCATTGATGCTTGGTATAACAATTCTTGTCATTTTGAAGTACTTCAAAGGAGAAGGTTTTGACCGCAGGATCCTTTATCATCCTGTCAGTATCGCGATATATTTCAACCTGATATGGGTCTTAATCACATCCATAACCAGCAGTATGTTCCTGGTTTCATTAAAGTTTCTACTTGCAAGGATATGGTTTCTGGTGACTTTTTATTTCCTTGCTGCTGAGCTTTTTAAGGATTATAAGAATACCCGGAAATATATCTGGGTATATGTCATCCCGATGCTTTTTATAGTTTTTTATGTTTGGGTAAGGTTATCATCCTATGGATTTTTTAATCAGCGCGCAGCCCATATGGTAGTCAAACCGTTTTTTACCGACCATACTTCATATGGTGCTACCCTTGCTTTTCTGATCCCGGTTATTACAGGTTTTCTTTTTAATGATCCGAAAATTAAAGGTTTACGCAGATTGTTGGTTTTTCTCATTCTTGTTTTATTTGTTCTTGGCATCATCTTATCCTATTCAAGAGCAGCATGGATAAGCCTGATAGGAGCAATATTCATTTTTATTCTGATCAGGCTGAAAATCAGGTTTTCATTTCCAGCAATAGTGGGGGTAATATTAGCATTATTGATCTATTCCTACAGGACAGAAATTATTATACAACTTGAACAAAACAGGCAGGAATCTTCCAAGGATCTTGCTGAACACGTGAAATCCATTTCAAATGTAGCAACAGATGCTTCCAATATGGAAAGATTGAACAGGTGGAGTTGTGCTTGGAGAATGTTTAAAGAGAAACCCTTTTTTGGTTGGGGACCGGGTACATACCAGTTTCAGTATGGACCATTTCAGATCTCACGGGAAAAGACGATCATCAGCACCACTTTCGGTGATGTTGGTAATGCTCACAGTGAATATATAGGACCGCTCGCGGAGTCGGGATTGTTTGGAACCCTCACTTTTCTCTGGATTGTGATTGCAGCCATATCCACGGGGTTAAGGACATACCGAAGATCAAAGTCGGGATATGTCAAAATACTGACTTTATCGGTGTTATTAGGGCTTACAACTTATTTTATTCATGGGATGCTTAATAATTTCCTGGATACGGATAAAGCTTCCGCGTTATTTTGGGGCTTTATAGCGATACTGGTAGCTGTGGATTTATATCATCAGAAAAAGGAAATTGCTGACGATGGCAAAGAAGAAAAACTGCAAAGCATATCTTCTGAGTGATCAGATCAAAGAAGGTTATAATAGACAGGAAGATCCTTCCTCATCTTCGCTCGTCAGGATGACATTTAATAAATTAGAACAATTAACAATCAATAAGAGGGACAAAAACTTTTTTATAACACTCACACCCTGAATCACAAACTCCCTTAGACTTAGCCTCAGCTTTCTTCAAGAGATTAATTAGGGGTAAATTCAATTCCAAGGATAGAAATATCATCAAAGATCGCGGTGCTTCCTGTCAGTATTTTTTGTGCAACAATGATTTCCTGTATGTTTTCTTCAATTTTCCTGATATTACTAAGGTGTTTCTCCAGGCGGGCAGTACCCAGTTCCACACCGCTTTCATCAATAAGCTCAACAAGTCCATCGGTATAACAAAGCATTTTTGTGGGTTCATCAAGGATGAATTCCCCTTTTTGGATAAAGGGGATTTCATCAAGCATACCCATTCCAACACAACCGCTGTGAAGAAGGTTGAGCTTTTTCTTTTTCTTCTCAAAGAGCAATGGAGGATTGTGTCCGGCATTTATATATTCCAGTTTCTTTTGCGGGATATTGTACTTTGCTATAAAAAGTGTGATGAATTTTTCCCCATTGGCACTTCGCATAACACGTTCATTCAGTTCAGTCACAAGCTTTTCAAGAGATATATTCTGGTTAAACAGGGCCCTCAGGTTTGCCTGAAAATTAGACATCAGGATAGCAGCGGATATTCCTTTGCCTGATACATCGGCAATGCAGAATCCAAACTCATTCTTATTCAGTTTGATACAATCGTAGTAGTCTCCGCCAACATCGTAATGAGGATGATAAAATGCCGTGACCTGGATGAATTCATTCCTTGGCAGGCTGTGCTTGTCGGGGATCAATAAATTTTGCATTTTCGATGCCAGTTCAAGTTCTTTTTTGATGGCTTCCTGCCGGAGACTTTCATTGAACAGGCGTATATTCTCAATGGCTACGATGATAATGTTTGATATTGTCTGGATAAAATGTAAATGTTTAATAACCGGGCTAACACCTTCACCTTCTTCTTCAATATCACCTATCAGTACAAATGCGATAGGGGCATCCTGGGTAATGACAGGGATGATAATATCCAGTCCTTTCAGTTTTGTATTAATAGATGATGTAACAAAAGTTATTTCTTTAAAATGAATCAGATCTCTTTCAATATCGATATCTGCTATGTCATCATTTTTGATACCTGATGTGAGAATTTTTTCCCAGGCTCCATTCAATTTATATATAACTATCTTACCGATATTCAGTTCATCCTGTAAAATGCTCCTGTATTTGTCAAGCAATTCCTCAATGGATAAATTGGCGTTAATAGCCTGGGTGATTTCCAGAAGAGCATTTAATTTGAATGAATAAAGCTTCAGCCTTTGTAAGGATGATTTCTTTGCCATTTCTAAAAGGTGTATTCAGCCCACATAAAAATAAAGATTTTTCAACAAATAATTGTTTTTCTATTCCTTTACTCTTTCAACATATTCTCCGGTCCGGGTATCGATTTTGATTTTTTCACTCGTATCAATGAATATGGGGACATTTACCTCGGTGCCTGTTTCCAGTGTTGCAGGTTTCAGGGCAGTTGAAGAGGTAGTGTCTCCTTTTACACCAGGTTCGGTATATGTAACTTCTAATATAACAAACGGTGGGAGTTCGCAGGAAATAGGTGTTTCGGCATCGGCGTGGACAATGATTTCAACTTCCTGGCCTTCTTTCAAAAATTGATGGTTTTCAACCATTTTTTCATCGAGCACTATTTGTTCGAATGTTTCAAGATGCATGAAATGGTAACCTGTATCATCGGAATACAAATACTGGTATGGTCTTCTTTCAACTCTGACTGTATTGATCCTGACACCGGCAGTAAAGGTGTTATCGATTACTTTACCTGTGGTCAGGCTTTTGAGTTTGGTTCTGACAAATGCAGGGCCCTTACCTGGTTTTACATGCTGGAATTGTACAACGGTGTAAAGATCATTATTATACTCGATACAAAGTCCATTCCTGAAATTTGCAGTAGTTGCCATTAGTCTGAAATTAAATTTGGCCCAAAAATAACAAATATATTTTCATGTAGAGCGTTGTATGATTGAAAGAACTTATTGATTGGATCATAGATTTTTTTGTAGAGCCCGAGTACTCGGGACGCGGCTCTACAAATTCCTAATTATCAATATCGTTGATTCAATCGCACAACACTTTTTCTTGCATTTAAGGAGTACTAATATTTAAGCCCATTATGCCCAATAAGATCACACTTGATGGAACCTATAAAAAGATCAAACTTTACACGGATAGGAATATGATTTGGATCATCCGAGAGCCAGAGGATCATATCATCTTTTGGTGTGGGGGAGATATTTTCAGTATTTTCATTTTTTTTATTTTCAGCAATTACAGGAATGAATTTCAGACAATTGAATTCTCCCATTTTTGTTCTGATATGTTCCGTCCCTAAAAAATGTAATTTAAAGGTTATCAGTTCATCATCAAACAGCATATCAATTTTTACAATATCTTTTATTTTCAGTGACTTAAAATCATAATTTCTCATAAAATAGAAAGCCGACATTATATCACGAATATCAGAAGGTGTCGAAATTTCTCCTTTATTTCCACACTAAATAATATTTTCATCATGGTTGTATGAGTCGATATTTTGTTTCCGGTATCTGCCTTCTTTAATATCGCGTATCGACATCAGAGGCAAGATAGTCAGAGTGTCAAAATAACTTTCATAAGTATCTTTAACTTTATAAATTTTATCGGCGATGCCGGTAGATCTGCCAACTACTTTTGAGTGGTATACTTCTTTCCTGTCATAGTAAGTTTTAACCAGACTGACGTCAGCAATACCGGCATTAATAGGTCCAAAATAGATACTGTATTTAAGTTCTTCACCTGGTTTGAAACTGTTCTGCCCGGTAATATGCTCGCTTAAAATAAGAAAAATAGTAATAAAGGTAAAAACCTTAATCAGCGACTTAGAGAATGATATATTGTATTTATCTACCATTTTTATCAATCAATAAACAAAAACTTTACCACAAGTATCAAAAAGGATAGCATACAATAATACAAAAGAGTTTTTTGGTTAACGCATTGTGCGATTAAAAAAACTAAGTGATTGGATCATAGAATTTTTTGCAGAGCCACGCCAAGGCACGGTTCTAAAAATTTCTGGTTATCAATATTGTTGATTTAATCGCACAATACTTTATTTGGCTGATCAAGGAGTTCCTTTATGATATCCTTGATGTACTTGTTTTAAGGATATAAATACAAATAAATAAACTTAAACAATAAGAAAAAATTTTACACGTGTATCTTTATAGCGGAAAATTTTTTTTGGGAATAGTTGCAATGAAATCTTTAAGATAGTAAGGTTCAAAATAAGCAATGTCCTCAAATATCTGTTCCTGATAAGCTTTTTCAGAAACATCGATCATTGATTTTGCAGAAGGTTCGATACCGTCAAGGAATCTGGCATTAGGATGATTGATCACATCCCTGCATTTTCCTGCCCCATCCCCGAAGAACCAGATTTGGTATTCAGATAAGATATCAGCAAAACTTCCGGGATGGATGATTTCTGCTGATATATCTCTGAAAGGACTGACATCAGGTTTGTAGATGGCCGTGTATACTTCCATTCTCCTGGCATCGATCATGGGGCAAAGCAGTATATTGCCGGAATGTTCCGGGGGGATCAGTTTATTGGCCACGCCTGATGTCATTGCCAGAAGGGTATCGATACCCAGCAGCTGGCAACCGGTACCATAAGTAATCCCTTTAGCAATAGAAACACCAATTCTAAGGCCGGTATAGGATCCCGGTCCTCTGCTTATGGCCACTGCATCAAGTTCAGAAATATCATATTGACCTGAAGACAATACATCTTCTATAAAAAGTGTAAGAAGAGTAGCGTGGGATTTTTCATCCCGACTTTCTTTCAAGCTTAATAGTTCACCATTCCTGGCAAGTGATACGGAACATACTTTGGTTGAAGTTTCAATATTCAGTATCAATGCCATGAGTTATTTTCAATTTAACAGGGTTGGATTGGCTTAATTATTCTCTCCTGTTATTCCTCGTTGCAAATAAATCTTCTTGATCCACAACTTCAATAAGACTACCATCTTCCAATTTATTAATAATAGCTGTGTAAGGAGCAACAACAACTTCTTCACCCAGCTCAAGCCCTTCTAATATTTCTATATAATTATTATCCTGTATACCGGTCTCCACAATTTTCATTACAATGTTATCATCTTTGACAACGAACACAACTTCTCTTTCAATTTCGTCATCGATGTTATCTGTTTCCAGCTGTTCAGCATTTTCGACTTTTTCTTCAATGATGGAGTCAGATTTTGTGGTAATAGCCTGGATTGGTACAGTCAGGATATCATTTTTAATCTCTGTCTGAATATCAACAGTTGCTGACATTCCTGGTCTGAAAGGATTGGTATATCCCTGTTCTATCAGGAACTGGTAAGAGTTTTGGAGAAGAAATACTTTAACATCAAAATTAGTAACCTGATCGGTAGCCAGTCCTGTGGTACTTGCTGAATTTGCAATTTCGGTCACAACGCCTTTAAAACTCTCACCCAGGAATGCATCAACCTCAATGATGGCTGTATCATTCATGCTAACACGAACAATATCATTTTCATTTACTTCAACCTTAACTTCCATACGGTTCAGATCCGCGATCCGCATGAGTTCAGTTCCTGTCATTAAGGAGGTGCCGACAACGCGTTCACCCTTCTCGATATTAAGCATGGAAACTGTTCCTGTCATGGGTGCGTAAATGGAAGTTTTTATCAGATTTTCTTCAGCTTCATTAAGAGAAGCTTCGGCACTTTTCACCGAATATTTTGCCGATTCAAGTTCAGCTTCTGCCATACGGTAATTTGCCAGTGCACTTTCATATTCAGATTCAGAAATAGCTTTTTGATCCCATAAGGTCTTATTTCTGTTATATGATAATTCGCTCTGGATGAATTGTGCTTCTGCCTGAGCGAGCCTTGCTTTTGCAGAATTCAGGGCAGCCTCGGTCCGGTCTCTAGCGGATATATATGTATCCGGTTTAATCTTTACCAGTAATTTCCCATGTTCCACATGATCACCTTCTTTTACATTGAGTTCAACAATTTCTCCTGCTACCTCAGGGCTAAGTTTGACTTCTGTTTCAGGCTGTATCTTGCCATTTGCTGTAATGGTTTCAATAATACTTCTTTTTTCAACCTTTTCAACGGCTACCCTGATGGCATCCTCTTTCCCGAACCATCCAACTTTCTTCCCAACAACAGCAAGGACAATAAAAACAGCTGCGATAATGATGACATAAGTTAGAATTTTCTTGGTTTTCATTTCATTAACAATTACACATAGTGAATATTAAGAATGCAATATTTTATAGTTCATTCAGGGTCAATGGAATACCCCTGTAAAAATCCAGGATTTTCGTTTTAAAGATGTAATCATATTTAGCCTGGAGAAGATCAGATTGGGTTCTTGTAAGCCTGTTTTTTTCCGCATTGTAATCAACAGTGTTTACCAGTCCAACCTCAAATTTTTGCTCGGTATACATAAATGATTCTTCCATGGATACCAATGCCTGCTGGGTGGCAAGATATTTTTTTTGGGCGGCTACAGCATCTGCATAGGCCTGCTGGATATCTTTATAGAGGTTGTTCCGTTCTGTTTCGAGCAATAGCCTGGAATTCATAAGACCCAGACGCGCGTTACTGATATTGGTATTAACCATCCATCCGTTGAAAATCGGGATACGAAGGCCAAGAGAGAGGGTGGTGCTCCTGTTATCCTGAACCTGGTCAGGAAATGGATATGGCTCGAATTCACCAGTTGCAGGATTGAGTCTTTCCCTGATATCAGAATAGCCTGTGCTTAAGGAACTACTCAGGTTAAGACTTGGCATTCTTGCTCCCTTAGCTATAGCCAATTCTTTTTCTGAACTGGCAAGTTGATATTCGTAAGACTTGATCTGTGGCATTACCGTAAGGGCTTCATTATACACGGAATTCACGGATACCAGGAATTCTTTTGCTGCAATGTCGCCGAATTCAGGTATTTCAATAGTAAAATCACCGACCGAGTCGAGATCAAGAAGTTGCGTGAGGTTCAGATAGGATATATCAAACTGGTTTTTAGCGCTGATCACATTCAACTCTTCAGATGCTGCCTGGGCTTGTATTTCAAGCAGAGCTCCCCGGGCCACACTCCCGGCCTCGACGAGTTTCTGTGTTCGGGTTACCTGCAATTGGGTAATCTTCAGCTGGCTTTCCGCAATTCCAAGTAATTCGGTGTTAAAAAGGATCTGTAAATAAGATGCCGCGATTGCCAGCGCGATATCATTTTTGAATCTTTCAAGATCCTGGAGACTGGCCAGTAAATTGAATTCATTCTGTTTGACCGTATTCAATTGTTGAAGTCCGCTGAATAATGTCACCGAGGTATTGAGATTCATATTCAAAGACATAATGCGCTGATCTTCGGTAAATTCATAAGTTGTTTGATCCAGTGCACGGCCCCAGGAAAATCCGTATGAGGAACCTGCATTCAGGTCTGGTGCAAGATTGATCTTTGACTGTTGAAGAATATTTGAATTGTATTCAGTATTAATTACTTGCTGTTTGATTACAAGATTATTGTCAAAGGCATACTGGATACAATCCTCCAGTTTCCATACCTGTTGTGCAGTTACAATTCCGGAATTCAACAAAATAAAAACCTGGATCAGACAGAGGAAATTTTTAATATGTTCCATATTTTTACTGTTGCTTTATAAAAAAGAAGTTTCAAATATAATTATATTATTGTGAGTCTGACTGAGAAAATAATCGAATATAAGGATTTTGGAGAAATAATAATAAAGAAAAGTCCGAATACAAAAAGACTTTCCATATCTGTCAAGCCTTTTGAAGGGATCAGGGTCACGATACCCGTTCTGGTTAGTTTTAAAAAAGCTGAAAGATTTATTGAGGAAAAAGAAAGCTGGCTGCGCCGGACAATCAGGAATGTCAGGGATATGGAAAAAAGTTATTCAGTCTTTGATTATGATACCGAATTCAATACAAAAGAACACACCATAGAGATTATCAGGATAGAAGGTGAAAATCCAAAAGTTATACTGAAAGACAGTAAGGTAAGTGTATATATTCCAGGCACAAGGGATATCAAAGAGAAAGAGATCCAGGAAATGATCAGATGGGGTATTGAGGCAGCCTGGAGAAAAGAAGCAAAAAAATACCTTCCTGCAAGAACACGGGAATTGGCAAGGCTTCATGGATTTTACTATAAAAAGGTGATCATTAAAAATAACCGTACGAGGTGGGGTAGTTGTTCAGATAAGAATAACATTAACCTGAGTCTTCATCTCATGAGATTGCCAAAGCATCTGTGTGATTATGTACTGTTGCATGAACTTGTACACACAGTACATAAGAACCATAGCAAACAATTCTGGAAACTATTGGATAAATTAACGGGGGATGCGAGGGCGCTGGATAAAGAACTTAAGAATTACAGGATAGATATTTATTGATTCCCGTGTATCATTTTCTCAAGTATGTTGTCAAGGGATGCTACTAATTGCATGGCTTTCTTTTTACCAAATATCGAAGTAAATTCCTTCCGGATAAAGCTTTTAATTTCGGTAAGCCAATCGAGGTAGGATAATGTAGATATCAGGCCCTGTTCCTTCTTTTCCATATACCGTTTGAGGATATTCACTTTTGAATGATATGCAAGATATGCTTTGATGGATGTACGAAGTTCTTCATCGAGATAATTCTCAATATATTTTAGCTCACTTGGAATCACTTCATACGTTGTTTCATAATAATTACTGAAGGAATAATTCCAGCTGATATAATGAATAAAATAGTTGGATATGTTAAAAGCTCTTTTCTCTGCTTTGTTATCCACAGTTTTTAAAAAGATCCTGTTCAGGTTTTCGCAATAATTTTTTTTGATAGAGTTATCCAAAATATCGGTAATCTCAGTGATATGTTTTTCATATTCAGACGAAAAATTATTTAAAGTGAACTGTTTATTTTCAAAAGGTTTCATCAGGATAATGATCCGTCTGATCACATTGATCTCATCACTTAATAACTGGTAAAGAGGGAAGATCCGGTTTGAATATATCTTTTCAATTTGTTTATCACTGAAATATCCGTCCAGTATCAATTTGTCAAGTTCTTTATCTTTTTTGGTTATTTGGTCAATTTCACTTTCATATATTTCAAATTGCTCATCTATCCTGCTTTTGATCTGTGCTTTTTTGGCATCAACAATTAACTGGACATACAGGGGGTAAAAGAGCTCTTTCCTATATTCCCTTGGCTTAGCCCGTTTGTTAAGATAATGTTTGACCGTTATTTTCTTGCTTTCCATACAGGAAAGTTTATTAGTTCTGCTAATAATATGTAAATTTAAAAAAATCTGTCTTAAATATTTAACACTTTGACATACTTTCAAAATTTATTGATCCTGGAATATAAAATCCGGAATCCTTTTTAGAAGAATCCCGGATTTTCACCATCAAATAGATCTAAAAGTTAGACGAAGGAATATCTGATTCAAACAGAGGTTTCAGAATTGTCAGGAAGGTTTTCGAAATCCATTTGCTTTTGTTCGACAATCATCTGCAGTTGGAACTCATAGTCATGTATAACCTCGTTTGTGTTCACATAATCCCATTCATTTTTATTACAGGCTGTTTTTGTTGTTTTCATCAATTTAATTTAACAATCCGGAAGCAAAATTATCAAAGCTTTTTTAACTGAATGTTATGGTAAGGTTAAGTTTAATATTAGTTTTCAGCCAGGTATCAACATTTTGTTTACAAAATCGTTGATGCCTGGTTGAAATATACAATCACACCCTACACTCCTTACCCGCAACATTACACTAACTGAGAACCGAGAACTATATCCTACCATCTATCAAAGCGCTTGATTCCTGCTTTTTTTGCCATATCAATTGCAGTATAAAACTCATCATGTGTTATTGGGCGGTTAAATTGGGGATATTCATAAGCTTTTCCATATGGTCTGTATTGAGGCATGATATTCACATAGGTATTTGTTGAGATATGATTCGCAATATATTCCATAGCTTCTCCTGTTCCTGCCATATTTTCAGGCATAACCAGATGTCTGACCAGTAAACCTTTTACAGCAATACCATCGTGACCAAGGATCAGATCACCCACCTGACGGTGCATATCTTTTAGAGCAGCTTTGGCAATTTCAGGATAATCGGGAGCATTACATGTTAAATCTGAAATATCAGGATCCCAGAATTTGAAATCAGGCATATAAATGTCAATAATCCCTTCAAGCATACTTAAAGTATCAACAAGATCGTAACCACTGCTGTTATAAACAAGAGGTACACGTAAACCATCATTGATAGCAAGGTTGAGAGATGTCAGTATCTGTGGTATAACATGTGAAGGGGTGACAAAATTTATATTATGGCAGCCAAGGGCTTGAAGGCTCAGCATCATATCTGCAAGTTCCCTGTCTGTGACTTCATGTCCGTGTCCCTGGTGAGAGATATCATAGTTCTGGCAGAAAAAACACAGCAGGTTACAATGGGTAAAAAAGATGGTTCCTGAACCATGTCGGCCAACCAGTGGTGCCTCTTCTCCGAAGTGAGGCATATAACTCGATACAAAAGCGTATTCGCCTGTTTTGCAGATACCTGTCTCACCGGATAATCGGTCAGCTTTACATTTTCTCGGGCAAAGGGTACAGCATTTTAATCTGTCCCTGAGGATAGATAGTCTTTCTTTTAAAATCCCATTATGATAAGTATTGAGGTAAACAGGCTCCATTATCGTAAAAGTTCAAAGTTCAAGGTTCAAAGTTCAAAGTTTAAAATTCAAGGTTTGAGACCAGTCCGAAAAGTGACTTTGAAATTATATTTATGGGATAAAGTTCATTATATTGTATAATTATCAAGTCATGAGATCCTGAAGCACTCCCGTTGCCCAAACGCTGAACCTGGAACTTAGAACTTAGAACAGGGAACTACAAAAGCCGGCCTGTGGCCGGCTTTTGTTGACCTACCAGGGTTCGAACCTGGACTCTTCGGATCCAAAATCCGACGTGTTGCCAATTACACCATAGGTCAGTTCATAAAAAAGTGGTGCAAAGTTACGAAAAAATGAAATAAATGTAAACCCATTGAAAGTCATATAAAACCCGGACAGGGCCGCGTTTTCTTTAATCCGATATCATGATTTCCCCGTCCTTCGATTGCAAAGTTTTGCCTGCAGCTTCATAAATCCGCGAATGTGGAATATCTTCAATATCATCCAGAAAGTATTTTGTATTCTTGTCGAGATGGATATATTTCCCTTCAGGTATCTTCATGACAACTTCTGTTTCGGGGGATCTCCATTTAAATACTTTAGACAGTGAAAAATATGGATCAAGTATAAGGATTGCATCATCCTGTATGTAACGGTATGTGGTATTTTCTGCATTTGCAATGGCACGGACCCTTGATCTGCCCTTTGATCTTTTATTCACGATTACTTCAAATTGTTCATTATCAGATGACTCAATATCAAGATTGATTTTACCGTATATTTTATTCTCATCTGAAATGATATGCCATTCATCATCATTTTCATCATACCATTCTTCCCGGAATCCTTCAATACCAGGTTCATTGTTCATAAGTAACCTGAGGGTATCAGAATTAAATGGTTCAAGATAATTGCTTTCACTTCTTTGACCGGTTGTAGCGAAATCACTCCCTTCATATATTGGTATCGTTACAAGAAAAATGACACTGAGCAGCCAGAGGACCAGACCGGTTAATCCGATTACTTTATCATTGGCTTTAAATCTGAAAATGAGTTTGATACCACCATATATAAGGGCAATGACCGGTATGGCGATAGCCATAAATAAAGCAAAACTGAACAGGGTAATTGTTTCCGGATCTGAAAGAAAATTGAACATTTCAGGCAGGGGATAGACATGAACAGGTGGCCAGAGGTCTAAGGGGAACAGGGCATGTCTGAAGAAGAAAACCGAGGTCAATCCCATGATAGCTGTGATTCCGGTAATGATGAGGGCAATACCAATAATAAACAAGATTAATTTCAAGAAAACAAGAATGATCTGCCCGAGTGCATGGAATATTTCATCCAGTACATTCCTGGTTTTCTTATATTCCTTCGATTGTTTTACCCTTTTAACGTTTTCTTTTACACTTTCATATTCTTCCTTAATTGTTTTTTCGATATTGGAAACAGTTACTTTTTCACCCCGCATTTCAAGTTTTTGAGCAGCTGTTTCAGCTTTTGGTACAACAATCCAGAGGATGATATAGATGATCGGGATAATTTGTATAGGGAATGTCAGGATAACCAGAAGTAACCTGATAATCCAGGCCTCAATACCAAAATATGCTGCCAGGCCGGCTGCTACTCCACCAAGGATAGCATTATCAGGATCGCGGTAAAGCCTTCTGTGTCGTTTCCACCTGTATTCTTTTTTTCCTGTTGAAGGTTCTGCTTCCATTGTTTCTGCATCATAGAAATCCTCCGGCCTTCCCATGATCGCGATGACATCATTCACATCCTTAACGGTGATCACCTGCTTTTTTTCGTTTATTTTTGTTTGAAAGATCTCGGCTATTCTTGATTCAATGTCTGAAATAATCTCATTTCCTTCTTCCATGTCACGGAATCTGCTGATGATTGAATCCAGATATTTTTTTAATTCCTGGTATGCATCTTCATCAAGATTAAATACAATCCCGCTTAAATTGATTTTGACTGTTTTTTTCATGACTTTCTATTATGATTGATTTTTTTCTGATGATTTTTTATTAATGGAATTGACTGCATCGATCAACTCATTCCATGATTTATGCAATTCTTTCAGCAATTCCCTGCCCTGATCGGTAAGAGCATAGTATTTTCTTGGAGGTCCCTGGGTAGATTCTTCCCAACGGTAACTGAGAAGCCCGGCATTTTTTTGCCTTGTTAATAGAGGGTATAATGTTCCCTCTACAACGATTAGCTTTGATTCCTTCAGCTTATTGATGATATCCGTGGCATATGCATCATTTTTTGAAAGAATGGAAAGAATACAATATTCCAGGACTCCTTTCCGCATTTGTGCCTTTACATTTTCCACGTTCATAGTATTGATTATTTTAAATATTTTTATCAAATACGTGTTCGATATATATTTATTTGTATTTTACGAGTTGTGCGATTAAAAAAGCTAAGTAATTGAATCATATATTGTTTTGTAGAACCCCGAGAACTCGGGTCGCAGCTCTGCAAATTCTTCATTACTTTAATAATTAATAATTGTGATCCAACCTTATTCTCTCCAGTCTTTTCTGTTAATAAATGAAAATTAATAGTTTGATAATCAATGATATAATTTCTTATAGTACTATTATTTATAATATACCATATATTACATATAATAAAACAATGCAAAGATATAAAAATATTTTTATACTATGCAATACATAGTACTAAAAATTTTATCTATATAAATTACCGGTGATGTATATCTTGAATAAAATATTGTTAATCAATTCTTTGCGATTTTAGTACACACTTTATTAATTTTGCCATATGAAATATTCTTAAAGGATTTTTACTTTGATAAATTGTAACAGGATTTGCGTGAAGGCTGTTATTTTAATAAGGTTGTGACACAACCCCTTTTTCTATTGCACTTGACGTAATTGTCACTACTGGTTGACAATCAGCAGAACTTTCTTTAAAATTTTTTTGAGCACATTCAATTAATAGTTATATTGCTGAACGAGTATCATATAGTATATATTTTGGAATAACTTTAAATTTCTGATTTTCAATGAAATCGTTATTTACAATTCTATTTTCATTTATGATGCTGACAGGTTTTTCAATTTATTCCTGTTGTCAGATTAATGATACGGAACTACAGACATTGATTGATCAGTATTTGAATTCAGGTGATACGGGTATAGCAGCAAAAATTTCAGATACTGCTCCTGATTCTAAATATGATCGTTTTTGTCAGGCATATCAATTAATTGATATTGATAATAAAAAGGGGATTTCACTTTCACTTGATCTGGTAAGGGATTACCCGGATTTTCCTGAGGCTTATTTTGCTCTCGGAACATTGATGGTAAATGGAACCAGGGACTATATGACGGCGGTATCATACCTTGATACGGCCATTCAGCTGAAGCCGGGATTCACCATGGCCTGGTTCAACAGGGGAATAGGCAAAATAGACGCTAATAAATATGAAGAAGCCATAGATGATTTTAACCGCGTACTTGAGTTGGAGAAGAGTAATGTTGGGGCTTATGTGATGAAGGCTGTTGCTAATTATTATCTTGAAGACTTTGAAATAATAATCCCTAATATTGAGATTGCGCTTCAAATGGATCCATATATCATCTCATCTTTTTATTATTTACAGGTCAGAAAAACCATTGATAAAGCAATTGAACTTGCTCCTGAGAATGCCAATCTCCATTATGCCCGCGGGTATGCAAATTTTAAGAGCGGGTATTTCCGACTGGCTGTGAATGATTTCGTTAATGTCATTGAGCTGGTTCCGGGCAATTCAGAATATTATAAAATGTTGGGTGCCGGCAAGATCTATCTGGATGACGGTCCAGGGGCTGAAGCCGATCTCAGGGTAGCTATGGGGATCAACCCGGATGATCCTGAAATTTATTATTACATGGGCTTACTTGCCAATGATGTGCAGGAACAACCTGAAATGGGTTATGAATTCTTAACCCAGGCCATTGAACTGGATCCCTGGGATCCGCTGAATTATTATGAAAGAGCCCGGTCGTTATATGATCTTTCTGAATATGAAACTGCCCTGGCTGATATTGAAAAGGCTATTGAACTGGATAACCGGAATGGTGATTTCTACACACTCCGGGCAATGACGGTGCTGTTTGGAGAAATTGAATCGGAATATGATTATTGTGAAGATTTCACAAAAGCCGGGGAACTGGGCACTGTATACAAGCTAAAAAGGTATATTAGGAAATATTGTAAGGAATGAAGAAGTCCGGTAGGATCCAATTTCAGGCAGGAAAAAATTTTCCAATATTCGAATCCGTGTCGGGATTGAGATTTGTCCTGTCATCCATTGAGGCTGTCTAAAAAGTCTATTAAAACATTTAACCACAGAGGAAACAGAGATTAAACAGAGTTCACAGAGGTTTGATATTAAGAAAGTTACTTCTCTGCGGACTCTGTGAAAACTCTGTGGACTCTGTGGTTTATCCTACTTTTTAGACAGCCTCTTATTCATAATTTGATCCTTTTGGGGTCTCCCGTTTCAAATCCACCTTGTCAATAACCAATCACCGGTGTACTTGGAACCATTAATACCCAAATCCTATATTTCACTCTAACCAACAACCATGAACCAGCAACCATTTACCCCGGTTAACAACCGGGTTTACTAACCGATTCACACCTGGTGGATATGGTTGCCGATTGACAATCAGCAGAACTTTCACACCTTCTCACCTTTACACTTTCACATTTTTTCTTTCTCAGCCTTTGCCTTAGCCTTCTTCACCCTCCAACCTGTAACTTGCAACTTTCAATAACTACGTTCCCCATTTTCCCGCCACCGATATAATTCCCGTAAATGTAAAAGTTGTACCTGACATATATTCCGCTGATTTTTGTGCCACTTGCACCGATGGATGCATTCTGGGTTCTGAGGGTTATATCATCCACCAAAGTATTGGCACCATATGGATTATTATAACCCGCACCATAAAGAACAAGCTGCTTATTTATGGATATATCTCCGTAATACGTTGATGATCCTGCGACCAGAATTATATCTCCTGCCGATGTATCATTAATTGCAGTCGGCAAGTTTGAATATTGAGACGAAATAGCCGGATTATTGCTGATCGTGATCATTGTTGCCTGAACAGCAATCGTAAGATTAAATAAAACAGTAAAAAGAGTAATGATTTTTTCAGCCAGACAATATTACCCGTCGTTCCAGGAGCTTGGTAAGACATCGTAAAAATATGATTCAAAGTCAGAGAAGCCACGTGGACCGCTTGGAAAAAACCATGGAATTGATGAATATTAAATTGCACACAGTTATCAGTGATATTTTAGGCAAATCAGGAATGTCCATACTTGATGCTATCATCTACAAAATTGAACTTGATACTCATGTCATATCCTCTCAGCCAGCTCCGCGGATCCAAGAATAAAAGCGAACAGGGGAACAATCATTAAATCTCTTGAAGCTGATTTGAGAGAAGAACATTTATTTGAACTACAACAATATCATGAACTGTACCATATATATCAACAAAAGATAAAGTAGCTTGATACTGAGATAGAACGGGTACTGCTCGATATTTTAGAAAATGATATGGTAGAGCAAACAGACATGAAAGGAATGGCTAAAAAGACACGTAATTTAATAAGAGAAAGAGTATTCATTTGATGTCTATTATCTACTATGTGTTAAATGTTAAAAAAAGAAGTTTTTAATCCGCAGGCTTTGAATGAATACCAGCGATGCTATAAAGAGAAGAAAATCAGGTGATTAGGAAACCAATTGGCAAAATTGGGAACTGCTTCATAATAAGAAAGAGTTATATGAGAGAGTCAGGATGAAGCTCAAAGGATATAAGGAGTAACTATTGAAATCTTGGTAGGGTAACAGTTCCAAAGTAGATAATCTTAGATTGAGTAATTCTATATGAAACTAAAACTTATACTATAACCAAGAAAGTACATTATTATTTAACGTTTCATACTAACCTTGGTTTTTATTTGATAATTAGTTTTTTAAGAAAAAATATTTTGTTAATTTCATTAATTGTATTATATTCAAATTTACTATCTCAAAACCGGAATAAATTTTAATCTGGATTTCTGTTCAGTTCATTTTCATCTCATTTTTTAGTGATTTTTTACTTGTTTACATGAAGAGGATTTGCTTTTTATGTTGCTTTGTTATCTTGTTGATATTCCCTGGAATACTTTACGGCCAGACAAAGATCAGTGTAACCAAACCCCACCTTAAAGCCTCTAATGAAAACCTGATCATCGAGTATGATATTTTGAATACAGAGCCATCCGATTTTTTTATGGTCTGGATTGAAGTTACCGATGCTTCAGGGAATAAAATTAATGCAGTATCTGTATCCGGGGATGTGGGTCAGGATATTAAGGGAGGAAATAACAAAAGAATTATCTGGAACCTGGGTAAAGATAACATATATATCGATGAGGAAATATTTGTTGAGGTTAAAGCTGAAAAGATAACAGTGCATGAAAAAATAGCTGATACTAAAACATCAGAAGAAACAAAGATTGTAAAGAAAGATGAAAGCAGCATGGAAAGGAAAACAATTTCAAAGGGTAACATGATCGTATCTTCAGTTGTTTTTCCAGGCTGGGGACAATCAAAAGCAAAGAAAGGCAAACCTTACTGGCTACTCGGCGTTGCCGGATACGGATGCCTGGCAGGATCAGTATATTTAAACCGTCAGGCTTCATCTGCATATCACGATTATAAATTATCAATGGATATAAACGAGTTTAATTCCCTGTATGATAAAGCCGTTCAATGTGATAAGTTTTCAAAATACATGGCATATTCGGGAATTGGGATCTGGGTGGCAGATTTGATATGGGTACTGGCAACGCCAGTCAAATCTCCGAATTCGGTTCTCTACCAAAATGATAAAAAACTTAAAATCATGCCGTATTTTGATACCCGGTCAAATATTACAATGGTCTCACTAACCTATAAATTTTAAACATTTTATTAAATAATCATTATGATTCGCACCTGAATAAGTTTAATGAGATTATTAAACATAAACAATACAAGAATTATCATAAGGATAAAAGAAAGTACAAATCCATAGGATGAACCATATGATTGGGTAAACATTAATAATATGATAAGAAGAATATGTTTCCTAATATTAACAGCGATTTTATATAACATGAACGGAAATCCACAGGTTATCACCAGTGAGAAATCTTCCATTCATATTAGAACCAAAAAAGATGTTAAGCCTGCAGATGAGGCACCCCCTGTAATTATAATTATGTCACCAGATTTTAAAACCGGGGAATCTGTTGTGTCCCAAGAAGGGAATATCACTGTCATAGGCCAGGTTACTGATGAAAGTGAGATTAAAACGCTTATTGTAAATGGTATTTCAACTGGACTGGCCAAAGACAATACTTTCATCTCGAAAATATCTTTGAATAAGGGAAGTAATGAAATATCGGTCATTGCAATCGACCAGTATGGCAACCTCCAGGAAATTATACTGAATATCAGGTACTTTCCTGAGATTGTATTCAGAACACTTAATGGTAAAGGAAGTTATTACGCTTTACTTATTGGAATAGATAAGTATGCCGATCCTGCCTTACCAGATCTTTATAATCCCATCAATGATGCTTCCAGGCTTCAGGAAATTCTCGTTTCAAAATACACCTTCCGTGAAGACCAGGTGACATTATTGAAAAATCCAAAACGTGAGGAAATAATTATTGCCCTGGATGAACTGGCGCATAAAATAACGCATGATGACAATCTTCTGATATTTTATGCCGGTCATGGCTGGTGGGATGAAAAGGCAAATATAGGATACTGGTTACCCTCTGATGCAAAAAAGATCAATAAAGCTGATTGGTTCAGGAATAGCACTTTATGTGATTATTTAAAAGAAATCAGCTCCAAACATACCCTGTTAATAGCTGATGCATGTTTTGGAGGTTCAATATTCAAGACCAGGACTGTTTTTTTAGATTCCCCGAAAGCGATTAACATGCTTTATGAACTGCCAAGCCGTAAAGCAATGACAAGTGGGACTTTAACGGAAGTCCCTGACAGGAGTGCATTCACTAAATACCTTCTTGAGAGGCTTTCTGAGAATACTAAAAAATATTTAACATCAGAACAACTGTTCAGCAGTTTCAGGATGGCTGTGATAAATAACAGCGATGTGGTGCCCCAGTATGGAGAAATATATAATGTTGGGGATGAGGGGGGAGATTTTATTTTCATCAGGAAATAAATGAACACCAGATTAATAAAGCATTTTATGTTTATAAATTCCAGGAAGATAATCTGTCAACTTGATTTGATTACAGGAAGTTTTTTAATTTTTCTTGTTCTTTTCATATTTTCCTGTGAAAAACTGGAACTCAAAAGGGTGATAAAAGTTTCAACAGGATCAATAACAGACACAACAAGAACTTCTTGTATTGCTCAGGGTACTATTATTGAAACAGGGGAAGAAGGTATTGCACAGCACGGACATTGCTGGTCGACAAAAACAAATCCCTCAATAAGCGATAGTATAACACAATTAGGTTCAATAAGTTTAACCGGCAATTTTAATAGTAATTTAACATGCTTATCTGCAGATACAAAATATTATGTAAGGGCTTATGCGCTCGATATTGAAGGAAAGCCTTCTTATGGGAATGAGGTTAGTTTCACCACTTTGCCTGCAGTTATTCCTTCCTTAACTACTTCATCAGTCAGCAACATCACTGCTGACTCAGCTACCTGCGGAGGGAATATAACTGATGATGGAGATGCCTCCGTTACAGCCCATGGCGTATGCTGGAGCACCAGCCAGAATCCAACTGTGGCTGATAGCCATACCAATGATGGTAGTGGTACTGGCAGCTTTACCAGCAATCTTTTTGGCCTGTCATCAAATACAACTTATTATGTAAGAGCTTATGCAACCAATAGTGCTGGTACGGCATACGGAAATGAGCTTAATTTTAAAACCAGTTCGGGACTTCCCAGCCTTACAACTACAATAGTAACTTCAATTACAGCTACCACTGCCAGCAGTGGAGGTAACATAACCAACAACGGTGGCACCTCCATTATAGCCCGTGGCGTGTGTTGGAGTACCAGCCAAAACCCGACTGTTGCTCATAACCATACTGATGATGGCACCGGTGCGGGTAGTTTCACTAGCAGTATTACTGGTTTAACATCAAATACAACTTATTATGTAAGAGCTTATGCAACCAATAGTGCCGGTACGGCTTATGGAGATGAGCTAAGTTTTAAAACCAATCCGGGACTTCCAAGCCTCACAACCTCAGCAGTAACTTCAATAACTGCTACAACTGCAATTAGTGAAGGTAACATAACCAATGATGGAGGTGCTGCAATTACAGTCCGTGGTGTATGCTGGAGTACAACAACCAACCCGACTATAGCAAATAGTAAAACTACCGAAGGTACAGGTATGGGCAGCTTTGTCAGCAATCTTACCGGCTTAACGTCGAATACAACTTATTATGTAAGGGCATATGCAACGAATAGTGCAGGTACGGCTTACGGGAATGAGGTTAGTTTTAAAACCAGTGCAGTAGTTCCAAGTCTTACTACAACAGAAATTACTTCCATTACAGCTACTACTGCCAGCAGTGGAGGTAACATTACCAACGATGGAGGTGCATCCGTTACAGCCCGTGGCGTGTGCTGGAGTACAAGCCAGAACCCGACTGTTGCTGATAGTCATACCGATGATGGTAATGGTACAGGCAGCTTTACCAGTATCCTTACCGGTTTGTCATCGAATACAACTTATTATGTAAGGGCTTATGCAACCAATAGTGCAGGTACGGCTTATGGGAATGAGCTTAGCTTCAAAACAAGTGCAGGAATTCCCAGCCTCATTACTGAATACGTTACGTCAATAACAGCTAATACTGCCATAAGCGGAGGTAACATAACCAACGACGGAGGAGCAACAATTGAAGCCTGCGGAGTGTGTTGGAGTACTTCACAAAGCCCTACTCTTTCAGATAATCATACATCAGATGTCAGTGAAAACGGTAATTTTACCAGCAATATTACAGGTTTATCTACCGGGACTACATACTATGTAAGAGCTTATGCAACAAACAGTGCAGGAACAGCTTATGGAAACGAAATTAACTTTACAACTGCCCCGCCAGTACCAACAAATATAAGCGCCACTCCTGGAGACAAGGAGGTAACAATTAAGTGGAATGCTGTATCAGAGGCCACCAGCTATAATATTTACTGGTCTATAAATCCGGGAGTGTCAAAAACTAATTTTGAAGGGAAGTTCATAGACATTACCACTACATCTTACTCGCATACAGGACTAACGAGTGGCACAACCTATTACTATGTGGTGACAGCAAAAAATAACTATGGGGAGAGTAATGAGTCGAGCGAGGCAAAGGCAACACCACCGTTGCTTTTACAAACCAATACTATATCTCATGATGAGGAGAAACATTTTTATGAAGTATCTGTTTCGAGCGGACAGAGTTTATTTGTAAACATAAATGTTGCTAGTAGTCAATTCGAGTTTTATCTCTATGGTAAATATGGTTCCTTACCGACAACTACCGATTACGATGCCAAATCCGAAACAGGAGAAGATGGGGCAATAAGCATTACAAATACTCAATCAGGAACTTATTACATCATGGTATATGCTTCTTATTATTATTCTGCCTATTCCGGCGACTATACTATTACTGCTTCTACCGCCGTTACTGCATTGACTTTTGGAACATCCACTGGAGGGATTATATCTCATGATGGGGAGAAACATTTTTATGAAGTATCTGTTTCGAGCGGACAGAGTTTATGTGTGAATATAAATATTGCTAGTAGTCAATTCGAGTTTTATCTTTATGGTAAATATGGTTCCTTACCGACAACCACCGATTACGATGCCAAATCAGAAACAGGAGAAGATGAAGCAATAAGCATTACAAATACTCAATCGGGGACTTATTATATAATGGTATATGCTTCTTATTATTATTCTACCTATTCAGGTGATTATACTATTACCGCTTTTACTTCAAAGTAGGAGATAATAATAAACTCAACCAGTATGCTTCTGAAACAATTGTTTATAATAAATACTAATACCGGATTATAACAGGAAAATAAATAAAATCTGGTTTTCATGAATTAAATAAAATGAACTGTGAGATAATTCATTGAAAAGAATTTACACTTTTTGTTGTGCTTTCAACCAAGTGTACACAGTATGGTATTTGATCCCGGTTATTATTGCAATTTCTCCAAGGGAGTATTTTATTGTCAGTTTTAAGACTGTCTCTTATGTATTTTTGTCATATTTTGAAGAGGTCTGGTTATTTTTTTTGATCATTTAGTCCGGATTTATCTTACGATAAACACTGTATGTCATATAATGAATTTGGACAAAATGAGTTTAAAAATAAGTTGTGGTTTTCTTCAATTAATAAAATAATAAACAAGCAGGAAATAGAAATACTTATATTTTAATGATTCTGCAATTATATTTGACCAACCGGATTGAATATTCCGGAAAAACAATGTAACAAGGGAGTTACAGGTACTTGCAATAATGTTCCGGATCAACCAGTTCTCTGTATTTGCGGATGATGTTTTTAAAATCTTTCCAGCTGTCTGTTTTGAGATTAGGATTTCTCAGCAGGGCTGAAGGATGGTATGTTGGCATCACCAGGCGGTTAAAGTAATTTTTCCACATGCCCCGGTCACTGGTAATTTTTGCATCAGGGCCAAAGAAAGCCTTCAGGGGTACCGAACCCAGTAAAATGATAATCTTTGGATCAATGATATCTATTTGTTTTAACAGGTAAGGGATGCAAGCTTTTTGCTCATCTATAACCGGGTTCCTGTTATCAGGTGGCCGGCATTTCAAAATGTTGCCTATATACAAATGTTTATCTCTATTGAAATTACATGCGTCGAAGATTTTATCAAGCAATTGTCCGGATTTTCCAACAAAGACTTTCCCGATCCTGTCTTCATCGAAACCCGGAGCTTCCCCGATGATAAATATATCAGCCTCGGGATTGCCGTTTCCAAAAACGACGTTTTTTCTTGTTTGGTATAATCTGCAGCGGGTGCAGACAAGCACTTCATCTCTTAATTCCGATAGTTTATCCATAATACAAGCTGATTCAATGGATTCCGGGGGCAAAAGCCCCATACGTTGCTGGTTCTCAGCCAACCCAACCTAAAAGCCGGGATTATATTAGCCACAAAGGTACAATAAGATTGTCACCCTTACCGAATACTCGGGAAGAAAAGGTTTATGATTAGAATCTTTTGTGTTCCTTTGTGGATAAGATCGTAGTATTTTTTATTCGATATATTATAATTATTCAAACAATAGTACATTACCAGAATTTATGCCGAACGTTAAATTTAATATTTTTATAGTTCTTTGTCTTGTTATAAATGCGATATATATAATAAAAAAATGAAAAATTTCAGAATCAGGAATATTATTACCAGGTTAATGCTTCTGGTATCTTCCACCTGGATATTATCATTCAGTATCTCAGCGCAGGAAGTATTTTCTTTCAATCTTGAAGATCCAATTCCTTTTGATCAGCAGATTGAAAAGGGCAAATTCGATAATGGACTGACTTATTATATACGGGAAAACCAGAAACCGGAAAACAGGGCTCAATTCTGGCTTATTGTCAATGCCGGGTCCATCCTCGAAGATGAAGATCAGCTGGGACTGGCTCATTTTACAGAGCATATGGCTTTTAACGGGACTAAAAACTTTGCCAAACATGAGATCGTCGACTATCTTGAATCAATTGGCATGCAGTTCGGTCCGGAAATCAATGCATATACAAGTTTTGATGAGACAGTTTATATGCTTCAGGTACCCACCGACAGTGTTCCACTGGTTGAGACAGCGTTTCAGATATTGGAAGATTGGGCAAGAGACATCAGTTTTGAGGAAGAAGAAGTGGAAAAGGAGCGTGGTGTGGTAATTGAAGAATGGAGACTTGGAAGAGGAGCCGATGGCAGGATGCGGGACATACAATTGCCTGTTATCTTTAAAGGTTCTCTGTATGCCGACAGACTTCCTATCGGGGAAAAGGAGATCATCGAAACATTTCAGGTTGAAACGATTAAAAGGTATTACAATGACTGGTACCGGCAGGATCTTATGGCTGTAATCGCAGTTGGTGATTTTGATAAAGATCATATTAAAGGGCTGATAAACAAACACTTCGGACAAACACCGGAGGCAGAAAATGCCAGATCCAGGGAGTCATATGTGGTACCGGATCATGAGGAAACATTATTTGCCATTGCGACTGATCCGGAGGCTGCCAATACAGTTATATCAATTTACTATAAAATGGATCCTGAACCGGAAAAAGATGTGAATGATTACAGACGTATGCTGATAGAGCGTCTTAATATCAGGATGATGAATAACCGGTTTTACGAATTGCTGAATCAGCCTGATCCACCTTTTCTTTTCGGAGTTTCAATGCACACCAGCCTTGTAAGGGTAAAGGATATATATTTACTGGGTGCGTATGTACGGGAGGATGGTATCAAAAAAGGACTTGAAACATTATTAACTGAAGCTGAAAGAGTGAAGAAGTATGGTTTTACCAGAACAGAACTTAACCGGACAAAGAACCAGTTGTTGAATGAATTGGAGAAATTATACAATGAAAGAGATAAAACTGAATCACAGGCCTTTGCGGGAGAATATTCACGAAATTTTCTCGAAGGAGAACCTATACCAGGCATTGAATTTGAATTTGCAGCAGCAAAGGAACTGTTACCGGGAATCAAACTGGAAGAAGTTAATGAGCTTATTGATCAGTGGATGAGTGATGAAAACCGGGTTGTTCTTGTCAATGCTCCGGAAAGGGAAGATTTAGTGATCCCGTCTGAAGATGTATTACTTGCACTTTTGAATAAGATTGATAAAACTGATATAGAACCATACGAAGACCAAGTCTCTGATCAACCTCTTATTAAAAATATTCCTGAACCAGCACAGATAATAAGGGAGAAGATGATTGAGGATTTAAATATTACTGAATGGACACTCTCCAATGGATGTAAGGTAGTGCTTAAACCAACTGATTTTAAAAATGATGAGGTTCAGTTTTATGCTTTTAGTCCGGGGGGAACGTCACTAATTTCCGATGAAAAATATGTATCTGCAAGATCAGCATCTGATATTATATCCATTTCCGGATTGGGAGAATTTGACCTGAATGCGCTTAATAAAAAAATTGCAGATAAAGTTGTTTCAGTCTTCCCGTATATCAATGAATTAAATGAAGGTTTTGTCGGTAACAGCACTCCTAAAGACCTTGAAACGTTGTTTCAGCTGGTTTACCTTTATATGACTGCTCCCAGGAAAGATCATGATGCTTTTTTATCATATCAGACCAGGATGAAAGGATTTATCCAGAACCGGTCGGCTGATCCTGAATCGGCATTTTATGATACCCTGATGGTTACAATGGCTCAATATCATCTCAGGGTAAGACCATGGTCGGAGGAATTATTAAATGAACTTAATCCTGAAACCACCTATCATTTTTATAAGGAAAGGTTTGCTGATGCCAGCGATTTTACTTTCCTTTTTGTTGGCAACTTTGAAATAGAAAAAATAAAACCTCTTATCCTGACCTATCTTGGTGGATTACCTTCGACAAAACGTGAAGAATCCTGGAGAGATGTTGGTATCAGGACACCGGAAGGGGTTATTGAAAAAACCGTATTCGGTGGAATTGAACCAAAAAGCAGGGTCAGTATCATCTTTTCAGGGCCCATGGAATGGTCGAGAGAAGAAAATTATTATCTGAAGTCCATGGCAGGTGTACTGGATATTAAATTGAGGGAGGTTGTACGTGAAGAAATGGGCGGCACTTATGGTGTAAGTGTTTCTTCAAGTGTCGATATTTATCCCATTCAGGAATACAGGGTTAATATTTCCTTTGGATGTGATCCCGGGAGGGTTGAAGAACTTACCCGATCAATATTCAAAGTACTTGATTCACTGAAGACAGATGGACCTGAGGAGATCTATATCACCAAGGTAAGGGAAACACAACTGCGCTCATATGAAATAAACCTGAAAGAAAACAGTTTCTGGATCAATAATTTGCAGAATTATTATTTTACCGGCCGTAACCCGGAATTAATACTGGAATATCCGGAATTGGTAAAAACCCTTGATGCAGATATTATTATGCAAACTGCTAATAAGTACCTGGATATGAATAATTATGTTCAGGTGAAGCTAATGCCGGAGTAGATATAAGTCCCTTCATACATCCCTGTGGGAGTGGTTTCTGATGATAAGCTCATTTTCTGTTCATTAAATAGGATAATATTTTTCTGGAATAAGATGATATTTTTATTGAATTTTTATTAATATTGCGCACTATTTTTTTAATTTGCAAATTTAAAGTTCTAAGTCTGGATATGCTCGCTATTTATCATAAATACAGCTATTTAGAAGATGCAAGGGTGATCAAAGGATATGCACCTGCATACTTTTTTTGGGTTATTCTTGCTACTCTTTTGTTTCTTCTCAGGAATATTATTATCTGAAATACCCTCCAAACATACTGGTGCGGATAAAAATACATAATCCGCAATTCTATTTTCTTAAGTTGAATAACCTAAATTATTTATGCAATTATGGCTATTCTTACCAAAAAAAACAATATACACCAGGCACCAAAAATAATGGGGGGGATTATAACAGGGAATCGTATCCCTGTCGACTATTTTGAAACCTCAGGTACGGGGGAAAGTGACATCACAATACATGCAGGTTCTTATCATCTGGCGTTAAGGTCGGCTTCTATTGAAATGTGCAATATTGTTACATACTCTTCAATTCTTCCAGGTATGGCCAGGAAAATTGAGAGACCTGACCATATCGAACACGGTGCCGTAATGGAATCCATCATGTCTGTTTGTCATGCTGAAAAAGGTGAGCGCGCATCGGCCGGGATCATTTACGGTTGGTTAAATGATAAAATATCGGGCAAACGATTTGGCGGATTGGTATGTGAACATTATGGAAATTACGACGAAAAAGAGCTTGAACATAGATTAAAAGCCAGCCTTGAAGAACTATACTGGAATGATTTTTCAGATCATTATCATCTGAATGATATCCATATCCTGTCAGAAAGCTTTATTCCAAGAAAAAATTATGGAACTGCACTGGTAGCCTTGTGTTTTACTTCATATTATTACCCGGTGATTGGAAAATAATTTAAAAAGTAATATTCTATGATGCAGTATGGGAACCTTCCGGAAAAATTTTCTGATAAAGATCAATCTGCTATCATTATCATACCGGTGCCATATGATGTTACCAGTACATGGATGAAGGGAGCTGATCTTGGTCCGCAGGCTCTGCTGGAAGCTTCTGCAAATATGGAATTATATGATATTGAAACAGGAACAGAGGTTTACAGGCATGGAATCCATACAGATGAATCTATTTCCATTTCCGACAATCCCGAATCTATGGTTCATAAGGTATCGAAACGGGTTTTATACTGGCTTAACAGAAACAAATTTGTTATTACAATTGGAGGCGAGCATACTATCACTATCGGATCAGTTCAGGCCCACATGGAAAAATATCCGGGACTTTGCGTTCTGCAGCTGGATGCACATACTGACCTTCGACAGGAATATGAAGGATCATCTTTTAATCATGCCTGTACAATGGCCAGGATACGGGAAGGGTGTCAGGTTACCCAGGTTGGAATTCGCAGTATGGATATAGAAGAGATCAAATATATCGATCATGACCGGCTTTTTCTGGCCTCAAAGATCATAAAGGATAATGAGTGGATACGGAAAGTTATTCAGACCCTGAATGACCAGGTTTACCTGACAATTGACCTGGATATCTTTGATCCTTCCGTCATGCCTTCTACCGGGACTCCTGAACCCGGGGGATTAGATTGGCATGTTGTCTTGGATCTGATCCGGGAAGTTATTAAGGAAAAGGAACTGGTGGGTTTTGATATAATGGAGCTTTGTCCGAATAATCATAACAAAGCACCTGACTTTCTCGCTGCAAAATTGCTTTATAAGGTTTTAAGTTACCGGTTTGCAAAAGTGAAGTTAAGAACATAGTTTAAAAAGTTATAATAACCACAAAGTCGCACAAAGGATTTCACCAAGGTACAAAGGAATACAATTGGAAAGACTTAACATACTCACACGCAAAATCCAAACTCACTAATATACCAGTATACCAATAAACTAATAAACCAATATTCCATTACACCAATATTCCATATAATGATAATTTTTGTACTTTAGTGAACCAGCAGAATCAAATTACTAAGCTATGCATATTGCAGTTGCCGGAAACATAGGTTCAGGAAAAACCACCCTTACTTCTTTGCTAGCAAAACATTACGGATGGGAACCTCATTATGAGGATGTAGATGATAATCCATACCTGAATGATTTCTACCAGGATATGCAAAGGTGGTCATTCAATTTACAGATGTATTTTCTTAACAGCCGTTTTAATTTGATTATCGAGTTACAAAAGTCCGGGAAGGATGTCATACAGGACCGGACAATTTATGAAGATGCTTATATATTTGCCCCGAACCTGCATTCTATGGGATTAATGTCGACCCGGGATTTTGAAAATTATTTTACTCTTTTCAATCTGGTAAGCTCACTGATCGATCCTCCTGACCTGATTATTTATTTACGTGCTTCCATTCCCACACTGGTCAACCAAATACAGAACAGGGGAAGGAAGTATGAAAGTAGCATCAGGCTTGATTATCTGAAACGGTTAAATGAACGTTACGAGGCATGGGTGGAATCTTATAAACTGGGGAAGATGCTAATTGTAGATGCTGATAATTATAACTTTCCTGGGAGTACAGATGATTTAAGTTCAGTTATTGATAAGATCAACGCAGAATTACACGGATTGTTCAAGTAGTTCCTGGTTCCAAGTTTATGGTGGGTATGAGAGGGGGATTGGGTTTCGTTTTTCAGCCTTTCGAATTTCGGATTTCAATACCATGTTCCTGATTGGTTTGGGTATTGTGTGTGGGTGTGTATTTTAGAAAGTGTTTGATTTTTATTTTCAGGGGAAGAGCATTATTTTAAGTTTTCAATTTCGCTTATTTTTTCTTTTACGATGGCCCATCGTGCTTCATCCATTTTAGCTCCGATCACTTCTGTAATAAAACCTCCACATACAGCTCCCAGCTGTCCGCATTGATCAATAGATAATCCATTGCACATGCCGTAAATAAATCCGGATGCATAAAGGTCACCGGCACCGGTTGTGTCTATGCTGTTTACTTCCACAATTCCGATTTTGGATTCCATATTTCCTTTTCTGACCATGGAACCATTAACGCCCATTTTAATAACAGCAACATCACAAAAATCGGATAGAACCTTCAATGCATCATCTGAACTTTGCCCTGTAAAAACTTCAGCTTCCTGTTCATTTGCAAATACGACATCAACATATTTAGTGATCATTGTTTTCAGGAATTCAATATTTTCCGCCACAACATTGTAACTTGCCATATCGAAAGTTACTGTAAGACCATGTGATTTTGCAAGACGTAATGTTTTTTTTATCAATTCCTTATTCTGCACAAGATAGCCCTCGATATGAAGAATATCATAACCTTCATAAAGGTCAGAAGTGATATCTTCCTCGTGCAGGTCTACAGCAGCTCCCAGAAAAGTTGCAAAAGTTCTTTCAGAATCGGGACTGATCAGGGCGACAGATCTTCCGGTTTCTTCCAGACCATGAAACAAAACCGGGTTAATACCATTTTGTTTCATATCCTTTTCGAAGAATTTGCCAAGGTTATCTTTCCCTGTTTTCCCAACGAAGCCGGTTTGCACACCGAGATGAGCTAATCCATGTATTGTATTTGCTGCCGACCCCCCGGAAGACTGGAGTTTTTCAAGTCCCAGGGTTCCAGCCATCAGGCGGTTTGAAAATTCCTTGCTTACCAGCTGCATGCTGCCCTTTGGTAATCCGAATTCCTGCAGTATATCATCATTTTCCAGACGGGTCATCACATCAACCAGCGCATTACCTATTCCAAGTACATTGCTCATGTAGAAAGGGATTTAAATAAATAAACAAAGATATTGGATATTTCATATATTCCTATTATTTTCGCAGGGCAATTTTCGAGGGATATTTTACTAACATAACAATTTAATATTCCTCAGTAGCTCAGCAGGTTAGAGCATCTGACTGTTAATCAGAGGGTCGTAGGTTCGAATCCTACCTGAGGAGCAAAAAATATATTATGAAACGATTATTTTAACTGGTTGTTCTGGTTATAATTGTGGTTTCCTGCAAAAAGGAACAAACCACCGGTGACCTGTTTATCTCAACTGAATATGATGGAGTTGGAGAGGAAAATGTTGAGGTCTGGCTTTATGAATCTTATGACAAGTTTATGCGATATGAATATCTTGATAATCAGTTCTCAGATGAATATGGAGAAGTATATTTCTATGAGCTTGATCCAGGATGGTATTATATTGAAGCCGAAAAACAGAAATCCTCATTGTTTAAAATCTATGCTGTGGATTCACTGGAGATAAAAGTTAGTAGACGCACAAATAAAATACTGGTACTTACACCTGCCGACTAAAAAAACTCAGGACATGACTTCAAGTCATGTCCTGAATTTTCCTTAAGCAAACCATGGTCTTTCGCGGTTCAGTTCTCCCTGAAGGATATCAATAACCAGATTTACATCTTCAACAATTTGGAAATCAAACATTCCCACGCATATAAAGTCGGCTCCATTCTCAAAAGCATACCTGAAACCATCCTCCGGTTTAATAGCGCCACCGGCCAGGACTTTAAATCCGAAAAGAGGGACATCAGAGTGTTTGAAGAATTCTACAGTCTGTTCAGGAAAAAGGTCGAAAATATTGTCATGGTACTTATTATGATCAAGAAAATATTCCCCGTCCACACTGAACTCTTCCCGGAATTCCCGCGGGTTTGCTGACCAGTACTGATCATGATGCACGGTCTTGAAATAATAATCGGGTTTCAGCCCGGTTTTATCGCAGGCGATAGGTACCTGTATGGAATGGGAACCAACACCGGCTAATATTCCCTGGCTGCGGATAAATTCAACGGCTTCTATTAATACATCAATTTTACCTTCCCTGACCAGCCTGTCACCAACACCACCCTGGATATACATAGTAGTAGCTCCGTAATCTATGGCTTCCTTGATTAAAACCATCGGGTCTTTTTCATTTTCCTGGACATGTACCTGGCAGATAGAGATCATATCACTGCCTGTTATCTTTTTATATTTATTCAGGATCGGATAAAATTGGTTGACCATATTGGTGGTATTGATCCCAGCCTGTTCACAGATATTTAATGTTTCAAAAATTTTATTTTCAGAATTATACTGGCGGAACAGTTGACTGACATAATGCAAGTCCCTTGAATGTGACCAACCACCTATCAGATTACATCCGAGAATCAGGCGGCTCATTTCAAGATCCCCGAGTTTACCTTTTGGCAATTCTCCCTTCAGATCACTTAAATTGAATTTCTTCAAAGCAATTGTTGCACCGGAAAGTATATCCGGTTCAATATTGTTGCTTCTTGCTGCTGACCCGACAACCAATCCTCCGAAAAACGGAAGGGTGATTAATCCTTTTAACAGTTCTCTTCTTTTAGAATGCGTGGTTTCATCAGAAGAAGATTTAGCTGGTTCCTCTTTTATCCTGTTTCTGAAAAACCTGATGAACTTTTCGAGGCTGAACTCCTTTGCAGGCAGCAGATAAACAATAATGAGTATCAATGCTTCAATCAGGTTCCTGTTAATGATCCAGTAATTACCTTCTGTGTAAATGGAAAGGAATGAACTGCCAAAAGGAGGATAAGCAAAATAATAGAGAAGAAGCAACAAGATGCCGGCAACAGCAGCGATCCTGATAAACAGTCCTAGAAATAATCCGGCACCAATCAGGATCAATCCCCAGATATTCAGAAAATCGATAATGTTGATTAATCCCGGATCTGAAGCCAACCAATGGAAAAAACCAGATAAAAATCCGTAGGATCCTCTGAGGTAAGCTTCAGATGACCACTCAGGATTGAATAATTTGATGATCCCTTCATATAAAAAGATCCAGCCGATGGCAATCCTTAAAATGAACAAAAAAATCGAGACATTACGTTTCATATAATAAATAGTATTAAGATTAATATTGCTAATTTACTCAAATAAAAATTTTGTTCCATTCTTTAAATTCTCTTTTCTTCCAGCTTCCCTGATGGTATACATAACTGACGATAAGGGGAAGGACTGATGTTGCTTCAGCATATACCATTTGTTCAAATACGCTATCAACTTTTCCCCAGGATGAAGCTTCTTTAAGAGTAGAACCGGAACAACCGCCATCGCGGGCATCAGCAACTGTTATTTGAATGGCATATTTGTGCATGGGGATGTATTCTCCAAGGATCTCAGCACAAACAACTGTATCCTGGGCAAAATTTTTTGGAACGCCACCACCTATCATAAATAATCCGGTAACGGGTGCTTTCATTTTGATCATAGTTAATTCGCGGAAATCTTTTACCGAATCAATTACAATATGTTTATCAGGATTTTGCCATTGATGTTTAACAAGCCCGAAACCGGCACTGCTATCACTGAACGCCGGGCAGAAGATCGGGACATTCTTTTCATATGCTGTTTGTATCAGAGAATCCTTTTTAACAGCATTTTTAATCAGGTATTTTCCCATCTCCTTGATAAACTCTCTCGATGAATAAATACCCGGTTTCATATTGTCAGCAATATCTTTTATGGTATTGTCACATTCCTGTAATTCATCTTCATCAATATAGGTTTCATAGATCCTGTCAATATAATGATGTCTTAATTCTTTATCTTTTACAAACTGGCTTCCCTTGTAATGATTAAAACCGATTGCTTCAAAGAAATCCATATCTGCAATTGCGGCGCCTGATGCCACAATAATATCAACTAATTTATACTTAACCATATCGGAATATATCTGCATACAACCTCCGGCACTTGTACTTCCTGCTAATGTCAGAATAGTGGTTGAGTTATGGTCACGGACCATGCGTTCAAAAATGTCAGCTGCCTGTGCAGTTTCCCGGGAAGTAAATGACATATCTCTCATACTATTGATGATGGGCCTTGAATCAAATAAGGTGATGTCAATATGCCTGATTTTATCTTTTAGAAAATCGGATTTCTTCATTTCATCTTTTATTATATTTTGTTCCTAAAGTAAAATATTTATTTAGAAAAAATGCAAATCTTAAAAGGTTAGTTTTATTCAACAGAGAATATTTTTTAGCCCTGTTATGTTAAAATCAGTTATGCACTTTATGTTTGATTGTTAATCGACAGTTGTGTCCACCAGGTATGTGTTACAACCTTAGAAAAGAGATTGTTTTTAGTTCGTGGAGTAATTATTGAGTAAGGTATTGTGGACTTACCCCTCTTTTGATTCCCCCCTCTCTCGTGAAAGCTACTCTATATGCACATTTCTATCCAGACCAGACAGGATGTGGCCTTTAAACATCGTATCCAACTTTTCCTGAACTCTGGTACAGATTATTAGCTGTTATAGTGATGTGCTTTTGTATCTTTTATAACAGCCAAGGTGTATTGTTTGTATATACTTGACTCTCTTCCTACCGCCCCCCTTCTCTGAAGTATCTACGGTACAGGTAGATAGTATACAAGGGGTCATATACATGGTTTACACTTTTCACCTTTTTTATAGGTTAATAATTCGCATTTTTCCCAAATCTGATAACCGATAAATGAAGGTTTTTATCATTAATGTATGGAAGTCTTGATGTTATCATGAAGCATTATAAATGCCTGACTCTCCCCACCTGTCTTCCCCTCTCTGCCTTGCAGAGAGGGGGTTAGGGGGAGAGTCAGGTGAATACTAACAATACATCTTTCTGATTAAAAGGGAATAAAAGAATAATTAATTCAAAATGAAATGCTATACTCCGAGATTAAAGAAATTTTGCAAAGATTACGCAGGAATATGATTCCTTCTAAAAGAATTCTTTGGGAAGAATTAAGAAATAAAAGATTGGCCGGAAAAAAATTCTACAGACAGCATCCAATATTTTATGATTCAATAAATAACGATCATTTTTTCTTTGTTGCTGACTTTTATTGTGCTCAAAGTAAATTAGTTATTGAATTGGATGGGTGGTCAATTCATGAGTTCCAGAAAGAAAAGGACTATCATCGCGATCTGATTTTAAAAGAAAAGGGATTAAGAGTTCTTCATATTAAGAATGAAGAGTTAAATGATATTAATAGGATTAAGAAAAAGATCATGGAATACCTTTAGTAAAATAAGTAATTAAATAAATTGTAGATTTTTTTATAATTAGTATTGGTTGAAAATTAAAAGACTCCTATTTCCCCATCAACTTTCGATATAGATTCCTCTCCTCTCTGCCTTGTAGAGAGGGGAGAGTCAAGAGATCTTTGTATACAGATTCCAAGTCTCATTTTATATAATCTTTAAAAATATTTATGTATAAAGAGTAACTCTCGAGAGAGAGGGGACAGCCTGCCTGTCGAATCCGCCAATTGGCAGAACAGTCAGGGGGAGTGATTCCTGAGGACATAGTGTGAACAGGATTTCTATTGAAAATATTCGTTGTGAGATAGCCCCGGGGGTGAATCAAAAAGAAGGTGAATCAGCTGATTTATAAATTTTAATCCTGTCTTTCTGAACGAGATATAAAGTTCTTTGTTGGATCATAACAAATTGCAAATCAGTTGTATCAGGTAATTCAAATTTAGTATTGGTATAAGTTGATAGGTTGAATTTGTAAAATGACTGATGACTGGTATAAAATATATTTTCATCAGTAACCTGGAATAGTTTGTCTGGGAAAACATGTAAAGTTTGGTTATAAGTTCCGAAACGGTCAAAGGTGAGGATTCCGGTATTTGGAACATTCAGATAAACAATACTGCTTTTTTCAGTCATTGAGCAGGGAATATTTTCTCCTGTGAGTGGTTGAAGATTAATACTTTCATGAATAAGCCTGAGATCGGAATCAAAATACTGAATCTGTTTTTTAAGGCTGTTATATATCCAGAATCCTCCCTGGCTTGATGAGCAGACCAGTTCAGCCTGGTCAATATAAAGATCATCAAGGCGAATAGGGCTTCTTAATTCAAGAAGGAAATTATCTAACCAGAGGATCTGATTAAATTCTTTGTAAAAAACAAGTATCCGCAAAGGATCAGATACATCAACAGAAGTAATATTACCCAGATAAACATTGGTGTAGTCAGCCAATTTTTCCAGCATGTTATTATATTTCCGGATCCGGTTATCCTGAATAATATATATATTTCCAATGGGGTCGGAATAATACTGATCACCTTGTATTTTAAGTGTCCCGGTTAGTTTATAGTCAGTTTGAAATTCAATCAAAATGATTTGCAAAAGAAGAAGGATGAATATTATTCGCATGTTATTATAACAATTTGAATATTTCTTCTACATATTTTCTGTTATTTGAGAGTCGGGGAACCTTATTCTGTCCACCTAATTTTCCTTTACTTTTTAGCCATTTGTAAAATGTCCCTTTTTCGAGATTACGGATGACAGGCATTTCAAGGGTGATGTTTTTATAGCGTTTGGCTTCATAATCAGAATTAATACTACAAAGTGCATTATCCAGTATTCTGGTGAAATATTCAATATTTTCAGGTGGATTATCAAATTCAATCAACCATTCATGAGACCCTTTCGATTTATCGGTCATATATATAGGTGCAGCGGTGTATTCCTTAATCGAACTATTTGTTTTTTCACAGGCAATTTTTAAGGCTTTTTCGGTATTATCAATAATAATTTCTTCTCCGAATGCATTAATAAAGTGTTTTGTCCTGCCTGAGATTTTTATTTTATGTGGGTAAACAGATGTAAATATTATTGTATCTCCAATCAGGTAGCGCCAAAGGCCTCCGTTAGTGGTAAGGATCATGGCATAATTGACATCTGTTTCAACATCAGCAATGGTGTAGGCTGTGGGAGCAGGAGATTCAAGATCTTCAACAGGTATAAATTCGTAAAAAACACCATAATCGAGCATCAGTAACATACCATCATGGGAAGGATCGTTTTGCAGGGCAAAAAAACCTTCTGAAGCATTATATACTTCCATATAGTTCATTGAATCTGAAGGTATAACCCTGTTAAATTGATCTTTGTAGGGAGTAAAGCTTACACCTCCGTGAGTAAATAGTTCAAGGTTTGGCCAGACTTCGAGTAGATTCTTTTTTCCCGTAAATTCAAGGATATGATTGATCAGGACCAAATTCCATGAAGGTACACCAGCAATATTGGTAACATTGTCTTTTATGGTTTCACGTGTTATCAAATCAAGTTTTTCTTCCCATTCTTCCATTAATGCTACCTCCTGGCTGGGTGTGCGTATAAAATTAGCCCAGAAAGGCAGGTTTTCTATTAGTATGGCCGACAGATCACCATAGTAGGATTGGTTGGTGTAACTGCTGATCTTGTGACTTCCACCAAGAGTAAGTCCTTTTCCTGTAAGTATTTTAGTATCGGGATTGTTCTGGGTATAAATGGCAATGATATCTTTGCCGCCTCGAAAATGACAATCCTCGAGTGCCTCCATACTTACAGGGATGAACTTACTTTTATCGGTGGTTGTTCCTGATGATTTAGCAAACCATTTTATTTCACTAGGCCATAAAAGATTCTGTTCACCTTCCATAACTCTTTTAATGAAATCTTTCAGGTCATCATATGAATGAACAGGAACATGTTTTTGAAATTTCTGAATAGAATCAATTTCAGAAAAATTGAATTTTTTGCCAAATTCCGTATTTGCTGCCCTGTTAATCAATTTTAACAGGGTTTCTCTCTGGACATCGAATGGGTATTTCATAAAAAGGTCAATCTGATGCAACCTTTTAGTATTTAACCAGGAGACTATGGAACTTATAATTGGCATAAACTAAGCGGAAAGGATTAGTCAAAATATTACCTGAATGATGAATCCAAACTCACACTCGCACCCCCACATCGACTTACGATTGCTTGCTCCCACATGGCTACAGACATAACCTGCTATTAAATATTTGTTCTGTATATATTTCACGACTCACGATTCACGTTATAAAATAAGGATTGCGTCACCGTAAGTACCAAAGCGGTATTTTTCTTTAATAGCTATTTTATAACTCTCGAACAATAAATTATAACCTGCAAAAGCTGCAACCATCATAAGCAGCGTTGACAGAGGGAGGTGAAAATTAGAGATCATCATATTTGGGATCTTGAAATTATAAGGGGGGAATATGAACTTATTGGTCCATCCATCGTAAGGTTTAAGATATCCTGTCGTGGATACAGAGCTTTCAAGTGTCCGGGTAACAGTTGTTCCCACGGCACAAATATTATTTTTACGGTTTTTTCCTGCATTAACAATATTTGCCGCTTCCTCCGAAATAATGATACGTTCTGAATCCATTTTATGTTTTGTGAGATCTTCAACATCCACTGTCCTGAAATTTCCTAATCCGACATGAAGGGTAATAAATGCGAATTCACACCCTCTGATTTCAAGCCGTTTTAACAACTGTTTGCTGAAATGCATTCCGGCGGTGGGAGCTGCCACTGCACCTTCATGCTTGGCATAAACTGTTTGATACCTTTCCTGATCCTCTGGTTCAACATTTCTTTTAATAAATCTGGGCAGAGGGGTTTCTCCAAGACTGTACAGGGTTTTTTTAAAGTCTTCGTAATCCCCGTCGTACAAAAACCGCAGGGTTCTTCCCCTGGAAGTTGTATTATCAATAACTTCAGCAACCAATATATCATCTTCCCCGAAATAAAGTTTATTTCCTATCCGGATCTTTCTGGCAGGATCGACGAGTACGTCCCAGAGTCGTTGCTCTCTATTCAATTCCCTGAGAAGAAATACTTCGATCTCCGCTCCTGTTTTTTCTTTATTGCCATAAAGTCGGGCTGGAAATACTTTTGTATTATTGAAAACCAATACATCTTTGTCATTAAAATATTCCAGTATGTCTTTAAAAATCCTGTGCTCAATTTCTTGTGTATCCCTGTGAAGTACCATTAGCCTTGACTCATCCCTGTTTTCAGCCGGATACTTTGCGATCAGATTATCAGGTAAATAATATTTAAATTGAGATAGCTTCATACAATATATATTTTATTATAACTTTTTTCGGAAACCTTTTTACGTATAAAATTTCAATTAGTTACAAAAATTTTATTTTTTCTTCAAAATTTTTCAGAGTAAAGGCATCAGAGAGTTTATAATTTCCAATAGCTGTTCTTTTCAGGGCAACAAGATGTGCCCCGCTGTTGAGTGCTTCACCAATATCTCTGGTCAAAGCCCTGATATATGTCCCTTTTCCACATCTTATCCGGAGCATAAGAACAGGCCTGTCATATTCAAGTAATTCAATTTCCCTGATATATACAACGTTTGGTTTCATCTCGATATTTTCTCCTTTGCGGGCAAAGTTATAGGCCCTTTTACCTTTCAGTCGTTTGGCCGAAAATAATGGTGGCACCTGTTTGATCTTGCCTGTAAATTGAGGAAGTATTTTAAGGATTCTTTCCCGTGTAATATGTTCGGTTGCATATGTTCGATTTACTTCTGTTTCGAGATCATAAGAAGGAGTTGTCTTTCCCAGGCAGATTGTGGCAATATATTCTTTTTCAAGAGAAAGATACTTGGTGATGTCCTTTGTAGCATTGCCGGTACATATAATCATCAGTCCGGTAGCAAGCGGATCGAGTGTCCCGGCATGTCCGACTTTTATCCATTTATACCTGAATCGTTTCTGCAAAAGGATCCTGATCTTGTTAGCCACATCAAATGACGACCAATCAAGAGGTTTATTGATCAGAATTACTGACCCTTTCATAAAATCTGTCTGTTTTGAAATTTCAGGCATGGATCAAAATGAAATAATAATAGCTGTCGCACCGACCAGAAAACAATAAATCCCGAAATAAACGAGTTTGCCTTTTCTTACAATACTGAGCATCCATTTGCATGCGAGATACCCGGTTATAAAGGCAGAAACGAAACCAATCAAAAGAGGGATTAACCCGGTTGTATTCTTATTTAACATTTCTCCTGACAGAAGGTCAACCAGGTTAGCACCAATAATAGGAAGTAAAACCATTAAAAATGAAAAGCTGGCAGTTTCATCCTTTTTATTACCAAGAAGCAGGCCGGTTGATATTGTTGCCCCACTTCTTGAAATTCCTGGCAATACAGCCAGTGCCTGTGCAATACCAATGATGAATGCTCCTGCAAATGTAATGTTTCTGTTCCTATCTTTAGCGAAATACGATATTATAAGGAGAAATGCAGTGACCAGAAGCATGCTGCCGACAAATCTGACATTACCGGAAAAGAATTGTTCAACAAAATCCCTGAAAAAAATACCTACGAATGCTACAGGGATCAGTGAGATCAGGAGTTTTGTGATATATTTTGTGGAGCTATCCCATTTTAATGCCATGGCTCCGGCAAACATGGTTTTAAGCTCCGACCAGAATACTACAATAATACTCAGAACGGTAGCACCGTGAACGGAAACGGCAAAGGACATGTCTTTACCTATTTGGACGTTCAGGATAACCCTGCCAAGTTCAAGATGACCGCTACTACTGACAGGTAGAAATTCTGTGAGACCCTGGATTATCCCGAGAATTAAAGCTTCATACCACTCCATTATATCCTTTTCTATTCTTTCCCGGTTTCTTTCGATTTTTTCATGATTGCCCATATCTCAAAGGCAAAACCTAGTAGTACAATAATTGGAGCCAGTGTAATTCTCCTGAAGCTGAAGATAGCTGGATTAAATTCATTTGGATTCTCTGCTTTTCCTCCTATCATCAGCAGAAATCCAATAATGATGATAACAAAACCGATGATGATTAATATATAATTCTTTTTCTGAAGAGGGAAATCAGGTTTTTCCTGTTCTGATTTTTTCTTAACCATTTTTTTTTAATTTAGTAATAAAGATCATCTGATCTCATTTTTAAGTACTTATTTACAGCAAAGAAAGTTGAGATCCAATTTAAAATAATACCCAGGATAAGTACGATTAAAAAGAGGATTCCCAGTATATCTATATCCTGGAAGCTTATAATTTCCAGCAATTCATGTTGTGCAATATAAATCACGCCAATGAGAAGAAGTAATGCAATAATAGCAGCATAAACACCGTGTGTGGCACTTTTTATCAGGAAAGGTTTACGGATAAATGATTTTGTGGCACCAACGAGTTGCATGGTTTTAATCAGGAATCGTTTTGAGTAAACCGAGAGGCGTATGGTATTATTGATCAGGGCGATGGCTATTAGAAATAATAATCCGCTGAATGCCAATATGATAAGACTTATTTTCTGAATGTTATTATGAACAAGGTGTACGAGTGATTTCTGATAGAATACTTCGCTTACTTCCTCATAATTAAGGATTTCCTTTTCGATCATCGCAATGCTGTCGGGATTAGCAAAACGGGCATTAAACCTCACTTCAATGGAAGCTTCAAGCGGGTTATAACCAAGGAACTCGATAAAATCTTCACCCAGTTCTTCCTGAAGCTCTCTGGCCGCTTCCTCTTTGGTTATATAATCAGTTGATTTAACAAACGGCATGGCATCAAGACGTTTCTGGAGACGGATGATATCAACTTCACGTATATTTTCTTTCAGAAGAATGGAAAATCCAATATTCTCTTTTACATGATCTGATATTTTTTTTGCATTTAACAAAAGTAATCCTATCAATCCCAAAAGGAAAAGAACAAGGGAAATGCTGATAATGGAGGTAATATAGGAACTTCTTAATTTTCCTTTTCTGATACTGCTTTCCTTCTTCTTCATAGATGCTGAATAAGAATGCAAAGATAAAAATTAGATTGTTAAACTGTTCGTGAGGCTAACATTATGCAAACCGAAGGTGTAGCATAATGTTTTAGCCGAACAATCCCGGTAGCGAAGCGTATCGGGATTAAATTGTTTAATTGTAACCATTTAACTATTTAACAATTAATTCACGATCTCGATCCATCCATAGGGATCAGGTTCGTCACCATACTGAATAGCAGTAAGTTTGTTATAGAGCTTTACAGATAGCGGGCCTGGTTTGCCATCTTTACAATATTCGTGGGTTTTGTTTACATCAGGATCGACAATTTTCCCGATTGGACTGATAACAGCAGCTGTTCCGCATGCTCCAGCTTCAATGAAGGAGTCCAATTCATCAACTGCAACAGGCCGTTTTGAGACCTTCATTCCCATTTTTTCGGCTAGTATCATCAAGCTCTTATTTGTTATGGATGGAAGTATAGAATCCGAATCGGGGGTGATATAAGTATTGTTTTTGATACCAAAGAAATTTGCAGGACCGCATTCATCTATGTATTTTTTTTCTTTTGCATCAAGGTAAATTACAGAAGCGAATCCTTTTTTATGTCCTTCTTCAATTGATAACAGGCTGGCAGCATAGTTGCCTCCAACTTTAATGTGGCCGGTTCCCTTTGGTGCAGCACGATCATATTGCCTGCAGATCATCATATTTACAGGTTTAAATCCTTCCTTAAAATAGGGTCCTACAGGGGTGACAAAAACCATAAATAAATATTCAACGGCAGGTTTAACACCTACCTCAGCTCCGCTGCCTATCAGTAAAGGCCGCAAATACAAGGAGGCACCTGTACCATAGGGCGGAATGTATTTTTTGTTTAATCTGATTACTGTTGTAATAGCTTTATGGAAAAGATCATGAGGAACAACAGCCATTTTGATACCTTTTGCACTATTAGCCATACGGCTGGCATTATCCTGCCATCTGAAGATCCTGATATTCCCATCTTTTCCCATATATGCTTTCATTCCTTCGAATGCTTCCTGACCGTAATGCAATGATGTAGCTGCCATGTGAAGAGGGATATATTCGGATGAGCTGATTTCGAGTTCGCCCCATTTTCCTTCTCTGAAATAACAGCGAACATTATAATCGGCACTCATATAACTGAAAGGAAGATTTTTCCAGTCAATATTCATGGTTATTATTTATTTAAATGGTTTAACAGTTCTTAAAATTAGTTATAATAATAGATATTGTCAATGATAATATTTTTTAACGTTCGATATTAATATTATAGGGCTGGAATGTGTCAGGTTAGCAACTAAACTTTTCTGTATTTACCAATGTTAGATCAACTTCCGATTAACAATTGGTCGTAACTTCACACCCTTATACACAATACCCAAACATACCAATTCACCAATTCACAAATTAACTAATATACACACTGGTTAGTATTCTTCTGTTCGAAATGTTCTACTCCATGCTCTATGAGAATTGAATAATATTATTAATTTGATCTTCCTTGCTTACTTCGCAGAGCCTTCTTGCAGCATTTGTAAAGAATTCATGGTTTTGAAGGAAGTTAACCTGAAATTCATTCCATTCTTTCTTTGATTTTACTTTGTTCATCGTTCTGTATTCCTGGAAGAGTTTGTCAGATTGTATAAGAAAATCAACACGGCCAAGATGATCGAGGTTTGCATCGCAAATGATTTCTTCAAGGAGATTTTCAGGTTTCGGAGGCATTTTTGTGGCGAGGATAAGTTTACAAATCTGATCTATCTGTTCTTCATTATATTTAAAAGTTAAAAGAATTTCACGGCTTAGCTCAACAGACCGGTCCTCATGTTTTTCGATGGTATCAATATAACCAATATCGTGAAGCAATGCAGCTGAGCGGAGAAGCAGGAGATCGGTATCAGAAACATTTTCAGATCTGCCAAGTAGTTCAACCTGGGTATATACGTGATGAGTGTGAGCAGCATTATGGAAGTAAAGATTTTCAGGAAGTTCTCTTTCAAGTTTCTGCATGATAAATTCTTCGAGGTCAAGAATTCTGAGTACCTGCAACCTGATATTAAATTTATCATTTGGTGTAACTTCATTGCCGTCCTGTAATTCTGGTTTAAGGCCCTTTACAAAATACATTTCAATATCACCTTTGTATTTGACAGGCATTTTACCCCTGTATTTGCAATGAAAGAAATCCTTGACCAGTTCATAGGTTGTGGCTGAAATGTTTACCTTACCAATCTCGCCTGAAGATTCCATTCTACTGGCAGTATTAACAGTATCTCCCCAAATATCATAAGATAATTTTTTTTGTCCGACAACACCCGCAATCACCGATCCTGTATGAATACCAATCCTCAGATCCCAGATATCTGCCTTTGTTTTTTTGAGGTCTTTCATGTAATATTGCATCTGAAGAGCAGCTAATACAACTTCAACGGGATTGGTACGGTTTTTTATCGGGATTCCGCCCGCTGCCATATAGGCATCACCAATGGTTTTAATCTTTTCAATATTGTATTTTTCAACAACTGAATCAAATTGAAAATAAAACCTGTCCAGTTCATCAATTAACATATCTGGATTCATCTGCTCGGCAATTTTTGTAAATCCCTGAATATCAGCAAAAAGTACTGTTACCATTTTAAATTTACTGGAGGTGGCTTTACCTGTGGATTTTAGTTCATCAGCAGTGGTTTTCGGTAATATATTGGCAAGCAGATTTTCAGTTTTTTCCTTTTCCTTGATAAGTGCTTCAGTTCTTTCCTGTATGATCTCTTCCAGTCTGTATCTTTCCTTCAGAATCCTGAAATTTCGCCATTTCTGTAATACATAGGCCACAATTAGAATGACGAAAAGATAAATAAGAATAGCCCACCACGTTAGGTATATAGGTGTCGCGATTTTGAAATTATATTGATCAATGGTTGAAATCAGACCGGATGCACTCATGCTTTTAACCTGAAAAGAATAATTGCCGGCTGGAAGATTTATAAATGATACCTGGTTACTGCTGCTCCATTTTGACCACTGATCATTCATACCATTCAACAAATATTGATATAATTCTCCTCCTTCATTCGACAGGTCGATTGAAATAAATTCAAATTGAATATTATTTTTTGAGTAAGGGATTATTACAGACTTTTGCTCTGATTTATTATTATTTTTTATTATAAATGGTTTGGGCACGATAACTGAATTGTTATCGACAATAATTTTTGATATATATGTTTGAAAATCAGCGAATTTTCTTATCTGGCCTAAAGAGTCTATTCGTATTAGTTGATCGTTACTGCAAATCCAAAGTAAATCATTGGGTTCAGAATATACAGAATGTATGTGCATCCTGTTTATACGGTTCAGATTAATTTGTTCAAATTCATATTGGTCGGATCCAGTATAACAGGCTTTCCATAGTTGAGTAATATTTAGATCGGTATCAATAGTTTTAAGCCAGAGATTATTTTCATGATCTTTTGCCAATGGGGTTACTACTGTTGAGATCGTCAGTCCCGGAGGATCAAGCACTGTGTATGGTATGTAATTATTTTCTGAATGCTGATAATGGTAAAGACCGGTGGAGGTAATAAAAATCAATCTATTGTGTGTATGGAAAAAATTAACTGGTTGGTTATCAGATGGCAATCCTTCAGCAATTCCAACGTGGGTATATTCTTTGACTGACTGGTATCCTTCGGAGAGAGATAATCGATAAAGGCCGTTAAACGGGGTAGAAAGCCATATAATTCCATCATCGGACTCGGCAATATCCGTAACAGGAATATTAAGTTCGGGGAATACTTCCAGGCTTGTCCATTGGTTTTTGGATCGGGATAATATAATTAGTCCATCTGGAGTACCTGCAAGAAAGATCCCTGGATATAATTGTGACTGGCAAAGTACATTTACTTCTTCCCGGAAGATAAGGTTCCTTTCCTCTGTATCAATCTGAATGATTCCGGAACTGCACGGGACAAGCAACAAATCACCGGTTGATAACAAATTGCCACAGTTATAATCAGTACCATCAAGTTTATTAAAGATGGCATGTTGATAAACACGATCCTGTAAAGATGGTCTTAGTAAATAGATACCCTGTGAAGTTGAAGCATATATTTTTCCTTTATGGCGGATAACTGATCGTATTTGACCATCAAGTCCGGTCCTGGTATCAAAATAACTGATTGATGAAGGCCATTCCATTCGTGTGAGGGTTTCATCATGGATGATCCAGATATTTCCTGATTTATCAGCAAACAGTTTATTGATCCGTGAATCTGTAATACCGTTGCTGGTATTAAAATATTGTGTTAAGTTCCTTTCAGGAGTATAAATTGCCAGGCCGGCATTATCAAAGGATACAGCCAATGATCCGTAATTACAGGGTATGCCGTCGGAATAACCATATTCAGCAATAAACGGATTAAGTGAAGTGTGATATGTTTCAAATAAGCCATTATGGTATTTTTGAAATCCCCCTTTAGAGGTAACAACCAAGAGAGTATCACCAAAAGGGAACATCCCGTTAACTTTCAGGTCTGATAAATAGTCTGAATTGACAACAGGAGAAAACTCTCCTTTAAAAAATTTATACAGACCATAATCGTTCATAAACAGAAACATAGTATCACTAATTTGAACTATGTATTCAGGAATTGCAGGGATATTAACAGGGTGGATTGTGTCTCCATGCCAGGTGAACAGATTAGTAGAGGTATGAATTAATACCCCGTCGTTGACCGGGATAATTTCTTTGACCTGACCGAATCCTTTTATGTTACCATGCCCTGAGATAAGGAGATCAATAAAATGCATTGAGCCATTCTGAAGATAATCGATCATCCCGAAAGAATGATCGCCTCCTGCCCAAATTATGCCGTTATGATTACTGGCGACTGAAATTTTCCCATTGAGGTTGATTTTTTTCCAGTCGTGTCCATCATAACGAAGAATACCATTATATCCACCAATATAGAGAAAGCCTTTTAAATCCTGGGTAACTGAATGAAAGTTATAGATTTCTGTGTGACTTACAGGATGAATCTGCTGGATATAGGGTAAGCCAAGTTCTTGATAATGAGCAAGTGATATTGCAGGAATGCAAATATATATGAAGAAAATATAAAAAAAAATAATTCCTGACTTAATCAAATTGTATAGAAAATTCATAACTTGTGTCTCTTAAAGTACACAATATCCCATTACTGACAAATTTAAGAATTAATGTTATATATAATTTAAAATAAAAACTGACCCTCTATGGAAACGAATACAAAAAAAATCATCATGGTTCCCTGGGATTTCTCAGAAAAAGCTGGATTTGCCCTGGAACATGCAATCAGGCTCGGTAAGATCCTGAATACAGACGTAGAGCTTATTCATATTGTTAAAAAAGAAAAGGAGTTAGAAGATGCCACTAAAAGGTTGAATCAAATAATTGAGGAAACCGATAAAAAACATGGTATAAAACCTGTATCACTTATCAAGGTGGGTAATATTTTCACGACGATTTCTGAAATTGCTACTGAAATGAATGCGGAAATGGTAATCATGGGTACTCATGGCATGAAAGGTATGCAGAAACTTACCGGTAGTTGGGCCCTCAAAGTAATAGCCGGGTCCAAAGTTCCGTTTATAGTTGTTCAGGCACCTCCAACAACCCATGGTTTTGCAAACATTGTTTTTCCCCTGGATTTTAGAAAGGAGAATAAGGAAAAAATCAATTGGATCTATTATATAGCCAGGTTATACAACTCAAAATTTTATATCATTAAGGCAAAATCTACTGATAAAAAATTTATTAAGGGAATTCATTCAAATCTTTTATTCACAAAGAAATTTCTGTCTAACAATCAGATTCCCTATGAAATACATACTGCAGAGGGAAAGAAGGATTTCACTACCGAAACAATTGAATATACACATCAGATTGATGCTGACCTGATCCTGATTATGACAACAAAAAATATTAATCTGGCTGATTATGTAATCGGAGCACATGAACAACAAATTATCTCAAACAAGTATCAGATACCTGTCATGTGCATTAATCCACGGCCGGGGAAAATAGCCAGTGGATTCAGTGCTACAGGTGGATGATTTCATTACTATAATTGCCCATCCGGAGTGAATGAATATTGATTCATATTCTTCTGTTGAAAGATACAAAGAGAGGGTGCTTTAAATGTACATTATTTATTTTTTGCAGCTCTGTCTGCCACCAGGCAAAGCTGCATGAAAAATTTTTGTACCATTTAATCACCCTCTTGTTTTTTAACTTTTTGTCTTCTTCAATATCACGGAATGAAAGAATTGATTTTTGCAACTCATAACATAGATAAAATCAGAGAAATACAAAACCTGCTTCGGGGAAGGTATGAATTACTAAGTTTGGACGATCTAGGATATAAAAAGGATATTCCCGAAGATCAGCCAACAATTGAAAAAAATGCATTGCAGAAAGCTCGTTTTATATATAACCTGTTTGAAGTTGATTGTTTTGCTGACGATACTGGTCTTGAAGTGGAAGCTCTCAATGGGAAACCGGGTGTTTATTCAGCCCGTTTTGCAGAACTGACAGGAGAGATTTCTAAAGGTGAAAATGTATCAAATGCCAATATCCGGAAATTATTGAATCTGATGAATGAAATGAAAAATCGTAAAGCCCGTTTCATAACTATCATTGCTCTCGTAATTAATAAGAAAGAATATTTATTTGAAGGAATTGTTGAAGGGAATATTATGTTCGAAAGAAGAGGAACTTATGGATTCGGTTATGATCCGGTCTTCCAGCCTTCAGGATATGACCTGACATTTGCAGAAATGCCCATCGATGAAAAAAACAAGATCAGTCACAGGGCTATGGCAGTTAAAAAGCTTGTGAAATTTCTAAATAAACAGTCTTAATATATTTTCCTGAATAGATTCAACAGGAAGAAATGTTACAGGTTGCAGGTTACAAGGTTACAAGGTTGTAAAGTTTCAAGGATACAGGATTGCAAAGTTGTAAGTTTATAAGTTTACAAGGTAATAAAATAGTAATGTTATAATAGTTATTCCGATCTTTCACTACTAGAATCTTCGGTATTTTTGTAATAGGATATGAAATAAATTCATTTTTCATAATAAGTTGTTAATACTTACGTATATTATAAAATAATTTGTTTATATGAGGTTTTATTGTTTTTTAGCGATATTTCTTCTGATACAATCTCTTCTTTTCTTGATTGATGCACAAATGACCATTGGTGAATGGCATGTCCATTTACCTTACTATCAGGCAAATTGTGTAACAGAGGCAAACGAAAAAATCTATTGTGTCACTACTGGGGGATTGTTTTATTATAATAAAGAGGATCATACACTGAACAGATTTACAAAGGTGGATGGACTCTCAGATGTGGGGATCAGTTGTGTGAATTATTCACCTGAAAATGATATGCTGGTTATCGCCTATACCAATGCAAATCTTGATCTGATAACTGGAAACGAAGTCTATAATATTTCTGATATTAAGAGAAAAGCCCTCACAGCTAGTAAGTCCATCAATAATATCATGTTTATTGACAAATATGCATATCTATCGTGTGGGTTTGGAATTGTGGTGATCAATCTTGAAAAAAAGGAAGTACGCGATACTTATTTGATAGGGAATAACAGTAGCTTCAAATATGTAAATGACATGGCTTTTGACGGGCAGTTTTTATACACAGCTACTGAAGATGGTATTTACAAAGCCGATATTAACAGTCCGAATCTGATAGATTTTAATTACTGGAGCCGTCTTACTGATGCACCTCATTATAATAAAACTTACAATCATATAGCCTTCTTTGACGGGAAAATTTATGCTAATTATTATAATGAAGATAGAGTTTTCGACTCGGTTTACAGTTATGATGGCAACCAGTGGTCTGTATTTTCAAAGATATTTTTTAATAGAACTCATTCAATTAAAGTCATTAATAATCATCTAGTAATTGTTAATGACTGGTATACAGATGTGTTTGAAGAGAATGAAGTGAATATCAGACATTTCGGATCTGCAAAGCCAAGAGATGCTATCATTGACCAGGATCATTATTTATGGGTTGCTGATCAAACAGAAGGACTTGTTTTAAATACCTCTCCTTCCGATAAAGAGATCCTTATCCCGAATGGACCACTGAGTACCAGAGCAGTTATACTTGAAATAGCTGATAGTAAAGTATATGCTGCTGCAGGTGGTGATACACGGGCATGGAAAAACCTATGGTACCGTTTTGAAGTTAACTTTTTCAAAGATGGTATATGGTCAGGATTGAGTGAAACAGATTATCGGGATGCAGTAAGTATTGCAGTTGATCCTGACAATTCCAATCACCTTTTTGCAGGTACATGGGGATATGGATTGGTGGAGATCGTTGATGAAGAAATTATTAAAGTATATACAGAAAAAAATAGCAGTCTGCAGAATATCTTACCCGATGGTCCATATATCAGGATTGGTGGAGTGGTTTACGACAGGGATAAAAATTTATGGCTGACCAATTCATCAGTTCCTGATCCCATATCTGTGATGAAACCTGGTGGTACATGGAAAAGCTTTGAATTTGGAAAAAAGATCAGTAATATATCTATAGGTAAGATCATGGTTACTAGTGTTGATCAGAAATGGGTACAGTTAAAACAGCATGGACTATTTGTATTTGACGTAAACGGAACAATAGATAATGAGTCTGATGATGAATATATAAAACTGAATGTGGTTGATGAGAATAATAAGATCATTACCAATAATGTATATTCTTTTGCAGAAGACATGAGCGGAAATATATGGGTGGGTACTGATAAAGGTATAGTGGTGTATTATAATCCGGTCAGGGTATTTGATTCAGATTTGTTTTATGCTCATCAGATCATTGTTCCAAGAAATGATGGTACAGGTCTGGCCGATATTCTGCTTGGCACTGAAACGGTTACAGCAATAGCGGTGGATGGGGCAAACCGGAAGTGGATCGGGACTGCCAGGGCTGGCGCTTTTCTTCTGTCCGAAGACGGCATGCGCCAGATCTATAATTTTACAAAGGAGAACAGTCCAATTCTATCTAATAATATTCAGGATATCGCCATTGATGGAAAGACCGGGGAGGTTTTTTTTGCAACCGACCAGGGAATTATTTCATTTCTCAGCACTGCGGTTGATCCGAATGAAAATTTCAGGGATGTTTATGTTTATCCGAATCCGGTACGCGAAGATTATGAAGGAGAAATCGTTATCACCGGACTCGTGGGGAAAACAAATGTGAAAATTACCGATGTCAGCGGGAATATTGTTTATGAAACCACTTCATTGGGAGGACAGGCCATATGGGATGGTAAAAATTTTAACGGCGTAAAAGTGAGTACCGGTGTGTACCTGGTTTTTTGCACAAATGAAGACGGATCGAAAACATACATAACTAAATTGCTGGTTATTAATTAGTTCATGAATATCCCGGATGAGATTCGATCCTCACTAGATGTTAAAGCGTTAAAGCGTTAAAGCATTGAAGCGTTGATGCGGGGAAGCGGATAAGCGGGAAAGTGTGAAGGTTGGAAGGTGAGAAAGTTCTGCCGATTGTCAATCGGCAGCCGTTGTAACGCAAGATGACGCAGAAAAGTCCGGTTGCCAACCGGACTTTTCTATTTTGTGCATTGTGGTGTCAAAATGTGTCCGGTTATCCCGATCCCGATAGCTATCGGGACTATTGAGACCGGGCTTTTCAGTTGTCTTCCACACTGTTGGAATGTGTCCGATTAGCAATCGGACTTTTCTACCTTCTCCTTATGAAGGTATGGCTGCCGGATGGCATCCGGCAGAACTTATTTAACCCTTTCAGGGTTATGAGCTTATTTTATCATTCACGCCCGGCACTTCGTACCGGGTTATTCATAGTTTAATCCCTTCGGGATTCTGTGAGGTATTCCATACACTGCAGTCCCTCTATCCCTCTCCATCTTCCCTTTCCTCCAATTCCCCTTCCCGCTTTTATACTTTCACACTTTTCCACCTTCACACTTTCCCAATTAAAATCAACATCCGCATTTTATTATAAATTTGGAAATATAATTTAACTCTATGGGTTATGCTTACCAAAGTACGTGGCATCGTATTGCATCATATAAAATATAAGGAAAGCAGTGCCATTGTGCACATGTACACTGACCTGTATGGCAGGCAGGCTTATATTATCAGTAATATTATGGGAAAGAAAGGTGGACACCGTTCGAATCTTTTGCAACCGTTGTTTATTCTGGAGGTGGAGGTATATCACAAGCCGGAAAGGGAATTGCATCGTGTCAGGGAGATCCATCATTGTATTCCTTTCAGGACGATACCATATGATATGAAAAAGAATACACAAGCCTTATTTATTGCAGAGATCCTTTACAGGTCATTGAAAGAGGAAGAACCTGATCCAAAGCTTTTTGATTTTCTGGTTCATGCAATCCAATGGTTAGATACTACTGAAAAAAATTATTCAAGTTTTCATCTTTTGTTCTTGGTTCAGTTGACAAAATACCTTGGTTTTTATCCTGACAACAACTATTCCTTAACAAATCAATTATTTGATTTGAGGAACGGACAATTCACCGGGATTGAAAATATTCATACAAATATTATGGGCGGGGATGAAAGTAAGACCTTCCACAGAATATTAAAAAAAACATTCAGTGATCTCTCTGATTTTAGAATTGAACACCATGTAAAACAACAGATAGTAAACTCATTATTAGACTATTATCGTCTTCATGTACATGGTTTTGGCATTGTTAAGTCCCTCTCTGTTCTCAGGGAAATTTTCGAATGATGCACCTTACTGACTGTAAATGTGTATTTTTAATGCTTTCCGGATAAAACTTTTTTAGTTCGAATTACGTAGAAAGGCGAAAAACTTGATCTGAAAAATCTCTTTATCCATATTTACTTTAAATTATTGATTTATACACAGGTAAATTTATGAACTGGTGCAACCTGAAGGGGTTTTTTATGGTCATAAAAAATAGTTCTCGGTTTTCAGTTTAGTGTGGTTAAAGGATGTGAGTGTAGTAAGAAGGTTCCTGGTTGCTGGTCAATGGTTAATGAAGAAGGCTGAGGCTTGGGCTTAGGAATAAATGAGTTCAGATTGAAGATTAACGATATTTGATTTAAGAAATTCTAATAACTTCAAAAATATGAAATCGTTAATCATTAATCTTAAATTAATTGAGGTTTAGTTGGTGGGAGGAATTAGTAATATCAAAAAGAACTTTTAAAGAACAAATAAAATAAATTCAGGATCCTTTTGTAATATTTTTCAAGTGCGTTTGTTTTAAGGGTTCTGATAACATATGAACCAATAACCGTCGATCTTTTAAAAAAAAAAGAAAAGGGGTCGAAAGGGGATTTTGTTGTTTATAAAATAAAGTAATTTTTAAATGAAAATATTCTTCAAACCATCATATTGAAGCAGGAATCCCTAAAAAGGCTTTCCAGTTTTATTTTAATTAAAGAATAAATTCAACATACTGAAGCGATTCATTTTCATATTATCCTTTCTTTTAGCCGGGCAGTTCCTGTTTGGGCAGGATACAATCTGGTTTGAAGGATTTAATTATCCTGATAATACCACAGATCCCGGAAATGGGAAATGGTCAAGAGATATTACAGATTGTACTCTAGATGGGGATGATCACTTTGAAGTTAGGAATGGTCAATTTTCGGGGAATGATTTGGATGGTATGGCGATATGGACATCAGAGGTTATTGATATTTCTTCTGAAACGGAAGTAAAGATCATAGTAGATCTGACTTCCTCTGCGAATATGGAAACTGATCATGATACTTTAAGAGTATATTATAAACTTGATGATGGACCAGAGACCTTGTTGACTAATGGTGATCAGGTTGGCAGTTTTTATTCAGCTACTCCGGTTACTTGTGGATCTGGTTTAAATGGGAATACGCTCCAGATAGTTATTAAAGCTAAAAATACCTGGGAAGATGAATTTTATTATTTCGATAATATTCTGGTTTATACAATGGATGAGGACATGGAGCCGGGAGGAGCCAATACACTTTATGCAATTGCAGATGGGAATTGGGATGATGGTAATATCTGGTCCACATCTGAAGGTGGTCCATCATGTTCGTGCATTCCGGATGCAAACAGTGATGTAAGAGTAGGATGTGGTTATACTATTAATATAAATAATATAGCAGTTGCAAATGCGAAAAACATCACAATTTACAAAGGCGCTATCTTACAATGGACAAGTAACAATAATCTGAATATAAGGAATGGTGGTAAGCTTTGGATTAAATATGGGGGTAAGCTTGATGAAAATGGGCAAAATAATGCTTATCTAATTTTCCAGGACGATAATTATGACTATGATTTTGAGAATGACGGAATTGTGAATGTTGATCGAATTTATTTGGAGAATGCAAACGGAAATGTTGATGTTACAGGTACACAAAAAATTTCAATATTAAATGATATACGCTTTGGGGATAACAACGTTAAACTGACGAATTATACTACAATTGACATTGGTGATGATATTGATTGTCAATCCTACTCAGGAACTTTAGATAATTATAGTATAATCAATTTAACAGATAACTTATCTCATATTGATGCATCGGAAGTAATCTATTATAACAGATCCGGATCAACTTCAAACTGGGGAGGAAATAACATTGATCAACAATTGCAATTGTATGCTGATTCTGAAAGTAACTTAATTAAGTATAATCTTGGTGATGCACAAGATGTAATAGTACCCCAAGATGCATACTGGAATGTTGAGTTTTCAAATTCCGGAAATAAAACTCTTCTGGGATCCATTGATATTAATAATGATTTAACAATTTCTGGAACATCGCAATTAACAGTTAATACAAACGATATTGAGATCGCAGGGGATTGGATTATTACAAGTTCAAATGGAGATCCTTTTGTCGAGGGTAATGGAACAGTAACTTTCGATGGTTCAGATTCGCAAAATATATCAAAAAGTGGCATAGAAACTTTTAATAATCTAATTATAAGTAATACCGGTTCGGGAATCCAGCTAACAACAGGAAATGTTTCCGTATCAGGTACACTAACAATGAGTTCTGGCAATATTGATCCAGGTACAGGATTTATCAGAATAAGTAATGGTTCCCCTGCGGCTCTTAGTTACAACTCAGGGACAGTTCTTGGAGAAATGAGGAGAAATATTAATTCGAACTCAACATATTTCTTCCCTGTTGGTAATGAAAATTACAAGAATTTTTTAACCATTGATATTAACACCCTGACAACAGGAGGATATCTGTATGTTGAATTTATATCATCAGATCCGGGGAATACCGGTGGTTTTCCAATTTCAGATGGATCATTAAATGTCGATGGGCAATTTACTGATGGATACTGGGATGTTACTGCTGATGGCACTCTTGCAATAGCAAGTTATGATCTGATCCTGGAAGCGAATGGGTTTACAAGTTATAGCCTGAACACCTCTTCGAGAATTATTAAAAGAACAAATGGTGGTTCCTGGGGTGTTGATGGAACACATGCGGATGCCAGCCCACCTGAGGTATACAGAAATGCTTTAACCGGAGGGATATCAACATCAGGAACTCAATTTGGCATTGGATATACAGATTGCATCACATTTGATACCCAGCCTTCCTCCCAGACCAAATGTTCAGGGGATAATGTTTCTTTTTCAGTAACTGTTTCTTCATCAGGTACAATTACTGGATATCAGTGGCAAAAGGATGGTGTGAATCTTACGGGAGAAACAAATTCAACATTGTTATTAACCGGCATTGATTCATCAGATGCAGGCGGATACAGATGTGTGGTTACGACAACCTGTGGTACCGGAGTAAGTCAGACAGCTACCCTGTCAATTGAGGAACCTTTTGCTGGTTTAGGATACGCGTATCGAAAAACGATTACCATTAGTGCAACAAAAGTTGATGGTACTGAAGACCTAATTAATTTTCCATTGCTTGTCAATTTAACGGATCCTGATCTGGCAACAACTGGAAATGGGGGGTATGTTGAGAATTCATCAGGATATGACATTGTTTTTGCAGATAAAAACGGTTATAAACTGGATCACCAGGTTGAAAGATATGTTGCAACAACCGGTGAATATGTAGCATGGGTTCGTATACCTGTTTTATCTTATGATACTGATACCGAAATTGAAATCATTTATGGTAATCCCCAGGTAACCGCAAATCCATCAACACCTAATACTTGGAGTGGGAACTATGTTGGAGTCTGGCATTTAGATGATCTCACAGATGCAACTGCTTATGGCAATGATGGATCTGGTTCTGCTACCACCAATATAACAGGACTCATCGGGAATGCAGAAGAGTTTGATGCAAGTTCTGATACTATTACAGTTACAACGAACAGTTGGGATATTACCAATGGATCAGTAAGTGCATGGGTAAAAAATAATGGCAACCCAGGTTCAACATATATTTTTGGACATACAAATGCGCCGGCCTGGGAAGACCGCCTTCAGCTTTATATGGATGGTAGCAACCAAATGCTGGATCTTGGCTTAGGGGACAGTCATACGAAGGATCTGAATATATATGAACTTTTAGTAGGATCATGGTATTATGTTGTATTGAGTTGGGATGATGCGAATAATTATGAAGTTTTCGTTAATGGCGTTTCCAGAACAAGTGGCACATATGCAGGAATGGCCGACATTTACTCCGTTGCAGATATAGGCAACACAGGTAATCCACCTAATCGGACTGAGGGCTGGAATGGTATTATTGATGAAGTCCGCGTTTCAACAGAAAAACGGACAGAAGGTTGGAATAAAACAGAGTATTCAAATCAATTTAATCCTTCTACTTTCTATTCAGTTTCCGGTCAGTCTGGTTATTCGGATTACTTTTTCGGCCCGGTTTGTAAAGGTAATACGGTTACTTACAGTGTGCCTGCATTATATGATACATATACCTGGACAGTAAACAGTGGAACGATAATTTCCGGTGATGGCACTTCATCAATAGATGTATCCTGGAATGGTTCCGGACCATATTCAATTTCACTCACTGTAGCAATTGATGGTTGTTCGGGCAGTTCAGGGAGTTATACAATGTCAATTAATCTTATACCAACTGCCACTGCAACACCAGATAATGATACTATTTGTAATGGAGATCAAACCTTTATTGTCCTCACAAGTGATGTTGCAAATACGACTTTTACACTTCAGGTTTTATATGACGGAAGTATAACTGGTGCTTCAACTACCCTGGATGGAGATACGATAAAACAAACACTTACCAATCCGACAGATGATGCCGATTCAGTTGTTTACAGGATTGTTCCCACGGGTCCCGGGCCAACAAATTGTGTCGGTTTTGCGGATACGGCGGTGGTATGGGTTAATCCAACACCGAAAATTGAAATCATTGCAAATGATACAATTATTTGCAATGGTAATAATGTGACCATTAATATTAATGATCCACACAATAAGAAATCTGGAATTTGGATGTATGATCTTACTGTAACAGCAGATGCTGAGATTTCTGGTGAAGAATCAAGTGGTAGTGACCTTACTGGATTAATTATAACTAACACACTGGGTAATAACGATACTATTGTTCACAAAGTTGAATATGAATTCACTCCGAAAATATTTATTGAGGGAAAAATCTTGTACTGTGAGAACGGAATAGACACGACAATCACGATATGGGTGAACCCGACACCTGACATAAGGGTGAGCGTACCGGATACGG
>CAZGOR010000002.1:0-50879 GCA_964527875.1 uncultured Bacteroides sp.
TCAATATTATTTATACAGAAGGACCGAAAGGGGTTACCATGAAAAATTATTGTATCGTGTTGAGAAAGCAGGATGGAAATTGTTGAAGTCTGGGCAGCTGAGGATGATTTGACAAGGAATGAACATATGGATCTTTAAAACTTTTATTCTTTCAGCATCTCTTTCAAATATTCAATTTTCATCACACGGTTCATTGAATATACTTTACTGGTAGTTTGCAGATATTCAAGAATATAGAGTGACTGTTGCAGGACATGGTTCCCATCTTTGATCCTGTCATAGCTGATCAAATTTTCCCCGGTAACCTGTAATAATTCCGCAATCTTTTCCAGGTGATGCACCATTAATTTGTTTTTCTTTAAAAAGCTTTCTATGATCTCTTCTTTCGGTATTTTAATCAGCTCTTCCACATCCAGGTCAAGTTCGCTTTTGTAGGTCTGCCTGAGCTCTTCCAGCCCCAGGCTTGCATCACCTTTCTGTTTAATACCCAGGAGCCTGGCAAGCATGACAGCCAGTACCTCTCCCAGCTGTTCGATCTGACGCATCAGGTAATCACGTTGTTCCATTACAGTTCAAGGTTCAAAGTTAGTGTGAGTTTGGGTGATGTGTGTGAATCATAGTTCAAGGTTTAAAGTTAAGAGTTTGAGGTTAAGAGTTCAAAGTTTATTTGAATTTTAATCCTTTCAATTCTGAATTTTTAAGGTAATTGATCAGTCCTGTGACAAGCTTTGAGCATTCTGAAACAAGTTCATAACTGTCCTGAAATTCATTTTCATCAATATATTTCTGATCCAGTGCCCTGTAAAGTTGTGATCTCAATTCTGCCAGCGATCCCCGGGAAATGCCAAGAAAATTTATAAATTCCTTATTACCACCTCTCTCAAAGCCTTCGGGGATATTATCCATTGCTGAACCGCTTGATTTTCTAACCTGCCATACCAGTGATAAATCTTTTGAAAACTTTTCTTTATTGGTTAATTCATAGATTCTTTTACAAAGTTCCCGGCATTTCTGCCAGCATTCAAGTTCTTCAAATTTATTTACTGTTGCCATGATTAAAAAAGATTAGTTTATATTTATTCTAATCATTTATGACAAAAACTTGATCATATCGGTCAATATTTTAGTATTATTTTTACCATAATCTGTCCTAACCAACACCCAAAATCATTATTTAAACACATCACCCAAACTCACACTAACTTTGAACATTGAACTTTAAACTCTTAACTTTGAACTATTCTAATGAAAGTACAAATTATTTTATTTTGCAAACAAAAATGATGCTGTTTTGAATTTACGTTTTCTCATATTGTTTAACCTTATTCTTATCGCATTCCATCTGGATGCCCAGGATGTAGCCGACAGTGTAGATGTTCTGTGGGGAGAGAAACTTTTTCTTGAATCGAAGAATGTCATTCCTGAAATCGTCGGATATGACTCAACAGGTTTTTATTCTTTGGTTCAGGACTATCAATGGGCCATTGAGCATTACGATACCGTACTTGATGAATCCAGGAGAGAATATCTCCACATGACCTATGGATTCTGGTCAAGAGAACTTGAAGCCCTGATTCATTTTCATGGTATGCTCTACCTCTTCACCTCTGAAGAACGATTCAGAAGCCGCATACTATATGTTCAGACCATTAACAAAGAAACACTGAAGCAGGATGGTGATGGTCATATCGTCATGGAGGTTCCGGATATGGGTGGCTGGAGGGCAGACTTCCATTTCGTTTTATCCCGTCTTGAACAAAAACTTCTTATCGTCAGCCGAACCGTTATTTACGGTCCAAAGGTACAGGAAATCCGGTTTATGGTATTTGGCAAGGATATGGAAAAAGAGTGGGAATCCGGCGACCGTATCCAGCATGATAGAAAAATATACAGTGAGGCTGAATTTGTTGTAGATGAAACAGGGAATGCTTACATGCTATGCCTTTATTTCAAACCTGTCCTTTTTCAGCATTTCAATCAAAGGAAAAACAGTTACCTGATTGTTGCTTTTACTGATCAGGGACAATCGGTAAACAGATACTTTGCAGACTTCCCCAATAAATATATCAGAGGCATTGCCATTGAACCTACCCTTCAAAACGAATTGGCCTGTGCCGGCTTTTACTCCCCCAGCATGAACGACTTCAGCATCGATGGACTATTTTTCTTCACAATCGATCATCAATATCATATCATAAGAAATTTGAAGTTCCATGAGCTTGAATCTTATTTTCTTGAAGAGAGTATGGAACTTAAACCAGGACAGGAATTCAAGTATCTTTACAGTTTTTATCTCGATCATCTGGTACTAAGGCAGAATGGGAATTTTATCCTGACAGGTGAACAACTCCTGGAACAAGACTATGACAACCACAAGAATATTATCGTCATGGGAATGAATCCAGATGGTGAAATCATGTGGGAAAGAGTCATTCAAAAAATTCAGAACCACGAAAAGGAAACTTACCCAAATTTTACATCGTATGCTCTTTTTGCACCTGCCCACTGGAACAAGGTTGAGATCCTTTTCAATGAAAATCTCAAAAACTTTAACAGAAATACTGAAAAAGACCTGGTTACCTTTAATTACAATTCAAAGGCATACCTTTCCTGTGTAGAAATAGGTGAACATGGAGAAATAGGTAAAGATATCATCTACCTGAAGAAAAGAAGAAGAATGTTAACCCCGGCGCCTCTATACTTTTATGATATGAAAACAAATGAAATGATTATGCCGGCATTACGTTACAGAAAATTCAAATTTATGAAACTGACTTTCAATTGAGTTCCCAACCCAGTGATTTCAATTTCTCCATATTTTCTTCCAGTCTTCTCTTTCCCTTTTCAATAGCCATTTTTTTCTCCTCTTCATTCAATTTCTCCCATTCCCCGGGGGATAGTCCCCCCGAATCAAATCCTTTATTTGTATAATAAGGGGCTTTAAAATACACCTCTTCCTGTCCTTTCATTCTCAAATCACCCCTTTCATCCAGATAATCTTTCAATTCCTGTTGAAGTTGAAACAATAGTTCATCATATTCTTCCATACCGGCAAGGTTTTTAATCTGAAAAGGATCACCGGTCAGATTATAAAGTTCAAACTCAGGACGTTTTGCCCATGCCAGATCATAATACCATCTCATTGCTTCCTTTTTTTGCAGTGAAAGAAGGAAATCTTTGGTTGGGCTGTTGTCAACATCACCAAATGGATAATAATTGAAATTATATTGCGGATCGGGATGACCGGCCAGATACATGTCAGGTTTCGGATTCCAGATGATTAAAAACTGATCTTTCCTCATAGCCCTCATGGGATAAACCTGGCCATCGGGCTGAGTCCATGCATGCCGCTCGCGAAATGTAAATATTCTGTTCCTTGAAGGATCAGCCTGCCCGGAAATATTAGAATTCAGAATATCTAACAGGCTTTTTCCCGACATTTCTTCAGGAACCGGTAAATCTGCGATTTCCAGAAAAGTTGGAGCCAGGTCGGTAAGACTTACAAGATCATCAATTTCCCGCCCTCCTGGTATAAGCTTTTTACAGAAAATGACAAGTGGCATATGTGTTCCATACTCATACAGATTGGATTTTGCTCTTGGAAAAGGCATTCCGTTATCAGATGTTACCACGATCAAGGTGTTATCCAGTTCGTCCTCTTCACGGAGTATATCGATCATTTTTCCCAGATGATTATCAAACCACTCTATCTCAACCAGGTAATCCAATATATCATGTCTTACCTCCGGGACATCAGGCAGAAAAGCAGGTACATCAATATCTTCCGGCTGTTTACCCATCATCAATCCAATGTCTTTTAAATAATCCCTGTGTGGTTCAAAAGCTCCATACCAGAAACAAAATGGTTTCCCCACAGGCCTTTCTTCTAGAAACTCAGCAAAATTAGCCGCATAATCAACATTACTCATCGGATTTGAATCTCCAAACCGTTCATAAGGAATTGTCCGTACTTCCTGATACCCTTTCCCTGCAGGATTTTTCGTCCTCCCACTATTTTTCCAGTCCCCCGGGCCCCATCCCTTTCCTGTATAACCTGTAAAATAACCCGATTCTTCAAGATATTCCGTATAGGTTTTAAATTCTGAAGGAATAATACTCCAGAGGCAGGCACCTTCCCTGAGCTCAAAACCATTCCGCCCTGTAAGAATAGAGGCACGGGATGCAGAACATGACGGAGCAGAACAATAAGCATGATTAAACCAGACTCCATTCCTGGCCAGGTAATCGATATTAGGGGTTTGAATGGCTTCACATCCTGAAAAGCTCGTATGAAGCCAGCTCATATCATCAGCAATGGCAAATAATATATTAAGCCGGTCATCTTCCACAAACTCCTCATCCTCTGAAATTTCCTGATTTTGGTGCCTTTTTCCCGTACAACCAGCTAAAGTCAACAAAAAAATGATAATCGTGTAAAAAATAATTTGTTTCATGGATTTTATTTATTACTTAATATTTCCTCCAACACCGGATCCCTTCCTGCAAAGAAGTCGGCCGATGAAAGCTCAACCACAATATCCGGATAAAAGGTAGGTTCATCCTCTTCCGTTTCTTTAAAATATTTTGTAGAATAACTGATTGTTAAGCCTGTATTGGGGAGAATCATACTTCTGACCTCACCATAATGATTCGGTTTCCCCCTTGTAGGTTCTCCGATAAAAATAGCATTTGTTTCCTTTTTCAGGATTATCGCATTCAGGATAGCCGAAGAAAAGGTGTTTCTGCCTACACAAACATAAAGCTTCCCCTTCTGGTTAATCTTTTTATTATTTTTCAGGTCTTTAATAAGAGGTTCAGCAATGGAAGAATTCCCTCCTCCATTCAGCCTTATATCAAAAATAAACTTTTGTACATCATGATTTTCAATAAATCCCAGCATTCTATTCATGAATTTTTTAAACGACAGGGTATCAATTTCTGCACAATGATTATATTGAAAGTAAAGTGTTTGTTCCTGATCGATCCATTTATACCAGTAATATAAATCTTTATTAATCAGATAAAGAGGGGGTTCCTGTTCTTCATCCACAGCATAAATAAAATCAAGATTCTCCGTATTATAAGGAACAGGTATTAATACCATTCTGCCGGCAACTTCAAATTCCATAATTACACTATCAGGTTCCGAAATGATATCAAGGGCATGCAGAATTTCAGGACATCCTATTAACCAGGGAACCTGGGTTTTAACCTGGGCCTCATTCTCATGTGAAATAATGGTTTCAAGCACATGAATGACTTTGTCAACAGTGTGACCATTAATCGCAATCAGCTTCTGACCAATAACAGGCCTGTATTCTTCAATAGCAGCAGTAGCAAATATTCCATCACTGAACAATTTATAAGTAACCGGTACATGTCTGAAAGCAGGGATCTTCCATATTGCCACTCCCGTATGCGAATCTCCTACCTTTGCAGTAATCTTCATAATCTCTGTGATAATCCTATAATCTTCAAGATAAGGTATTTCCTTTTTAAGCTTCTCAATATCTTTATGAAAATCCTCTTCCTTTAATTGAAAAAACAGGTTCTTATGTCGTTTTGGCAATTCCTTTGCAAAATAATCAACATCTTCCAGCCAGTGTTCTGCCATTAGGTCAGATTCACCTCCTTCTAAAGCTTTTCTATCTTTCGGTTGTGTACAAAACGAAAGGATAACGAATAGTAAGGGAGACCACTTAAGAAAATGATGTTTTGAACTCATCTGATAATATTTTTAAGATTCATTATTTATAATAAAAGCACGTTGATCTTATCAACCCTGTATTCATTGATGATCTTATCCAGTAGGTGATTCAACCGTTCCGGCGACCACTAATTACCCTCCGGGCATTATGGCGAAATAATGATAAATATGCTTTCTTTACCCTCTTCCACCGGTCCGGGGGTCATTCTTTTTTACCATTTCAAAGATTACATACCCAAACCCACACCAATCCCGAAAATTAGCAATCAACTTCAGGCTGATGCGTTAATTTTCAAGGATCCTAAAAAGATGAAAGATCAGGCAAAAATGGGCAGAAGCTGGCTTGACCAGATCAAATTAACCCAGTTTTTCAAAACGATTCATAAAAGCTGAGATCCTTCCCAACACTTCTTCTCTGCCAAGAATCTCCATGAGCTGTACCAATCCCGGTCCCTGGTTTGCTCCCACCAAAATCAGTCTGAGAGGATTCATAATACGGCCAAATCCGATGTTTTTCCCCTCAACATATGTTTTGATTGATGCCTCAATACGATGATGGTTAAAATCTTTTATATCGCTTAAAATATTCCGGATATCATTGATCATCATGGTTGTATTTTCTTTCCACACCTTTTTTAAAACACTTTCATCATATTCTTCCGGCCGCTGAAAAAAGAACCATGATTCTTTCCACAGGTCAGTCAACAGGAATATCCTTTCTTTTACAAGTCCGATTGCCTTTGATACATAATCCGGTGCAAAGTTCAGCTTTCTTTGTTTAAGTTCTTTCGAAAGCCATCCTGCCAGTTCACGATTACTCTTCTGAATAATATACTGGTGATTGAACCACCTGGCTTTCTCAGGATCAAATTTTGAACCTGACTTGATGATCCGTTCAAGAGAAAATTCCCGGATGAGTTCATCCATTGTATAAAGTTCACGTTCACTTCCCGGGTTCCATCCCAACAAGGCAAGAATATTGATAACTGCTTCCGGCAGATATCCCGATTCCCTGTAACCGGCTGATATTTCAACTGTTTCAGGATTTATCCATTGAATTGGAAAAACAGGAAATCCGAGCCTGTCACCATCCCTTTTACTCAGCTTCCCTTTTCCGTCAGGTTTCAGGGTAAGCGGCATATGGACAAAAACCGGCATTTTCTTTTCCCAGCCAAAAGCTTCATAAAGTAGCACATGAAGGGGTGTGGAGGGAAGCCATTCCTCACCACGTATCACATGAGATATCTTCATCAAATAGTCATCCACAACATTTGCAAGGTGATACGTTGGCAATCCATCTGCCTTAAGAAGAACTTTATCATCAAGCGTTGAAGTTTCAACCCTGATTTCACCCCGTACCACATCATTAAAGACAACTTCTCTGTTTTCAGGTATTTTAAACCGTATCACATAAGGATAATCGTTATTAAGTAATGCTTGAACCTCCGGAGCCGGAAGACTCAGGGAGTTTTTCATATTGTCCCTCACAGTAACATCATAAATGAATGTTTTTTTCTGTTCTTCATACTGTTTCCTGTATACATCCAACTCCTCCGGAGTATCAAAAGCATAATAGGCATAACCCCTTCTGATAAGATCATCGGCATATTCCCTGTATGACTCAGCTCTTTCCGATTGTCTGTAAGGCCCGAAAGGACCTCCTGAGGTGACTCCTTCATCCGGTTCAATACCGCACCATTTTAATGATTCAATAATATATTCCTCAGCCCCGGGGACATATCGGGCCTGATCAGTGTCTTCAATACGCAGTACAAAAGTACCGTTGTGTTTACGTGCAAAAAGGTAATTGAACAGTGCTGTCCGCATTCCACCAATATGAAGCGGACCAGTAGGACTGGGAGCAAAACGCACACGGACAGCTTTTTCAGTCATATCCTAAAAATTTTGACTAAGATAGTAAATTCATCAGGGCGTAACTCTATGAAATATTATTTTAACCACAGTGAACACAGAGGAGAAACGGAGTTCACAGAGAAATAATAGCTTTCATATTTCTCCGTGTCCTCTGCGAATTCTCTGTTTACTCCGTGGTTAAATATAAATGGAATCCTTTCACGATAATTGATTTTAGAAAATATACTAAAATATCACTATTTTAGCCATTAATATATCAAATCCATAAATGCTTTTTCTGTACAATATTGGTATCAGGTTCTATTACCTTTCTATCCTGTTTGCTTCCCTATTCAACAAAAAGGCCCGGTTTTGGATCAGGGGCCGGCAAGGCTTGTTTGAACGGATTGGTTCAGAAATAAATCCTGACGACCATATTATCTGGTTCCATTGCTCCTCACTTGGTGAATTCGAACAGGGCAGACCGGTAATTGAAAAGATAAAGGAAAAACTGCCGGACAGGAAAATCCTGCTGACTTTTTACTCACCTTCAGGATATGAAATCCGAAAAAATTATACAGGTGCGGATCATATTTATTATTTACCACTTGACACAAGAAAAAATGCTAAAAAGTTCCTGAACCTTATCCGTCCTGAAATTGTATTCTTTGTGAAATATGAATACTGGTATCATTTTTTATCCATCCTGGATAAACGCTGTATTAATACTTATTTGATTTCCGGGAAATTCCGGCCAGATCAGATATTCTTCAAAAGATACAGCAAATGGTTCAGAAAAATGCTAAGATTTTTTCACCACTTCTTCATCCAGGATGAGAATTCCGCAAGTCTTTTAAAATCAATCGGGATAAAAAATTTTACAATCAGTGGTGATACCCGTTTCGACCGTGTATGCGCAATTGCTCAGAAAGCTTTGGATTTTCCTATCATCAGGAAAATAACAACAGGTCATCTGACTTTGATCGCCGGAAGTACATGGCCGGAAGACGTGGAAATCCTTGTCAGGTTCATGAATGAAAATAAGACTGAACTGAAATGTATTATTGTACCTCATGAAATACACGAAAGGAATATCAGGTATCTTCAGGAAAAGATCCAGCTGAAAACGATCAGATATAGTTCATTGGATCAAAAAGAAATCCATGATCCCGATGTATTGATCATTGATACTATCGGCATCCTTTCATCAATCTACCAGTATGGCAATATTGCTTACATCGGAGGCGGATTTGGAAAAGGGATTCATAATACACTTGAGGCAGCAATATTCGGACTTCCGGTTATTTTCGGCCCGAATTATAAAAAATTCCGTGAGGCTGTTGACCTGATAAACCATCACGGAGGTTTTTCTATAAATGATTATCAATCATTTTCAGAAATTATGATTCAGTTAATCAGAAATAAAAACCTTTTAAAGACATCCGGAGAAAATGCCAGAAACTATGTCAGGTCAGGTTTTGGCGCCACTGATAAAATTATTAATTTTGCACTTACAAAATAATAGGATGGTTTATTACTACTTTTCATCATATGGATTTTACAATACCATGCCTGATTTTAACTTATTTCATTTTTTTTAAACTAATTTTTAACTATTTGGGACTTTATCTATGAATTTTCATTTTTTGTTGTATTAATCATGAAAATTAAAAATAAAGAATTCTTGATCTGATTATATTATATTATTTAATTTATTGTCTGATAAGACATTATGCATCGGGTTAATAAGTATTATGATTTGTTGATAAATTGAATTCACATCAACTTGTCAACTGAGTTATCAATTTATATCTTGCATCTTTAACTTTCTTTTTCCAAATCCACTTTTATTGTTTTAATTATTAACCTGTTATTATTTCTTACATTCAATGGATGAACTAGTCTCAAAGAAAAACTCCGGTATTATCGTGAATAAAACGAAAGACAAAAAAAATTCAACTGAATCTTCACCGGAAAGGAAAATATATTCTTATGAAGAAGCTTTTGAGGCTACAAGAAAATACTTTCATGGAGATGAACTGGCCGCCACTGTATGGATCAATAAATACGCGTTAAAAGATTCAATTGGGAGGATTTATGAGCTTACACCTGATGACATGCATCGCAGGATTGCCCGTGAAATTGCCAGGATAGAAAATAAATATCCCAATCCACTTTCTGAAGATGAAATATTTGAACTCATCAGGGATTTCAAATACATTGTTCCCCAGGGGTCACCCATGACTGGCATTGGCAATGATTTTCAGATTGCCTCCCTGTCAAATTGTTTTGTCATTGGTCATGAAGGATCTGCTGATTCATATGGCGGGATTCTTAAAATCGATCAGGAACAGGTTCAGCTCATGAAAAGGAGAGGAGGCGTCGGCCATGATCTTTCTTATATTCGTCCCAAAGGCAGTCCTGTCCTGAACAGTGCACTCACATCAACCGGTATTGTACCCTTCATGGAGAGATATTCAAATTCCACCCGGGAAGTGGCTCAGGATGGACGTAGAGGAGCGTTGATGATGAGCATATCCATCAAACATCCGGATGCAGAGGAATTCATTGATGCCAAAATGGAAAAGGGTAAAGTTACCGGTGCAAATTTGTCAGTCAAGATTGACGATGAATTCATGCAGGCTATAATGAAAAATAAGCCATATACCCAACAATACCCGATAGATTCCGATAAACCGATATATACCAAGGTAATCGATGCACGGAGCCTGTGGAATAAAATTATTCACAATGCCTGGAAATCAGCGGAACCCGGTGTTCTTTTCTGGGATACACTCACCCGGGAGTCTGTAGCGGATTGTTACGCTGATCTGGGCTTCGAAACCGCATCAACCAATCCATGTGGGGAAATACCCCTTTGCCCGTATGATAGCTGCCGCCTGCTGGCTATAAATCTTTACAGCTATGTCGAAAAGCCTTTTGAGACTGATGTCAGGTTTGATTTCGACCTCTTCAAAAAACATGTAAGACTGGCTCAGCGTTTGATGGACGATATCATTGACCTTGAGCAGGAAAAAATTGATGCCATTCTTGAAAAGATTAACACTGATCCTGAAGAGGAAGAATTAAAACGTGCAGAACGTCTTTTATGGGAAAAGATAAAGACCAGGACCATGCAAGGTCGTCGCACCGGCGTGGGTATTACAGGTGAAGGAGATATGCTGGCTGCTCTCGGTTTACGTTATGGTAGTGAAAATGCTATTGATTTTTCGGCGGAGGTGCATAAAACTATGGCACTGGAAGCTTACAGATCCAGCACAATGATGGCCAGAGAACGTGGTTCCTTCCCGATATATGATCCCGACCGTGAAAAAAATAATCCTTTCCTGCTGAGACTCAAAGAAGAAGATGAGAAATTATACAGGGACATAGTCAAATATGGCCGGCGCAACATATCATTGTTAACCATCGCACCTACCGGTACAACAAGCCTGATGACCCAGACAACATCCGGTATTGAGCCGGTTTTCCTGCCTATTTATAAACGCAGAAGAAAAGTCAACCCGAATGATTCAACCACCACAATAACTTTTGTCGATGATGTTGGTGACAGCTGGGAAGAATATAATGTGTTCCATCACCAATTTGAAACATGGTTAAAAGTAAACGGTTACAATCTTGAAGAAGTAAAAAAACTGGATGATAATGATATCCGGAAAATAGTGAAAAAATCGCCTTATTACGGGGCTACTTCCAATGATGTTGATTGGGTGGCTAAAGTAAAAATGCAGGGTGATATCCAGAAATGGGTTGACCATTCCATCAGTGTCACCATCAACCTGCCAAGGGACGTGAGTGAAGAACTTGTCAGTGAACTTTATATGACCGCCTGGAACTGCGGCTGTAAAGGTTGTACCATTTACCGTGACGGATCGAGGGCTGGTGTTCTGGTTTCAAATAACAACGATGATGCGCCAACAAAGTACAAAAGGCCAAAAATACTCGAAGCAGAGATTATCCGCTTTAAAAATAACGATGAAAGCTGGATTGCTTTTGTCGGGCTTAAGAACGGAAGGCCTTATGAAATCTTTACAGGTCTGGAAGACGAAGAAATGTTCCCGATTCCAAAATCAATCAAAAAGGGATATATCATCAAAAACAAGGAAGAAAACGGTACTTCACGGTATGATTTTCAGTATACAGATAAATACGGTTATAAAAATACCCTGGGAGGATTATCGCATATTTTCAATCCGGAATTCTGGAATTATGCCAAGCTCATCTCAGGTGTCTTGCGCCATGGGATGCCACTGCTGAATGTGGTCAACCTGGTATCTTCATTAAGATTCCACAGCGATACGATCAATACATGGAAAGCAGGCGTTGAAAGGGCACTGAAAAAATATATCCCGGACGGTACAAAAGCCAAATCGGGCCAACGATGCCAGGAGTGCGGATCAAGTAATCTCGTTTACCAGGAAGGCTGCCTGATCTGTTCAAATTGCGGATCGTCAAGATGCGGATAAGTTAAGAAATGCTTCAAATGTGCCAAATGCTCTTAAATGCCTTAAAAATAATATTTTAAAATTTGAGGCACTTGATAGCATTTGAGGCATTTAAGGCATTTTATAACACTTTTAACTCTTTCCCAACCTTCTTAAACGCAGCTATCGCTTTATCAAGATGTTCCTTCCCGTGCGCAGCAGAGAGCTGTACCCTGATCCTTGCTTCACCCTGCGGTACCACAGGATAGTAAAAACCAATAACATATATTCCTTCATTCAGCAGTTTTGCCGCAAAATCCTGTGAAAGCCCGGCATCGTAAAGCATAATGGGAATAATTGCCGATTGTGTGGGCTTTAAATCGAATCCGGCAGCTTTCATTTCCCCGAAGAAATAATCCGTGTTCCAGTGTAATTTATCCTGCAGCTCAGGGGTCTCACTCATCATATCCAACATTCTGATACCTGAAGCAACAATAGAGGGAGGCAGGGAATTGGAAAAAAGATATGGCCGTGAGCGTTGCCTGAGTAAATCTATGATCTCCTGCCGACCTGTGGTAAATCCTCCTATAGCTCCCCCAAAAGCCTTGCCAAGTGTTCCTGTTATAATATCCACTTCTCCCCTGATATTAAACAATTCTGTAACTCCTCTTCCGGTCTTTCCAATTACCCCCGCTGAGTGAGCTTCATCGACCATGACCAATGCATCATATTTTTCCCCCAGTTCAACAATCTTGTCCACAGGAGCAACATTGCCATCCATAGAAAATACAGCGTCTGTCACAATGATGCGGAATCGCTGTGCCTGTGCTTTTTTCAGCTGTTCTTCAAGGTCTTTCACATCTGCATTGGCAAACCTGTATCGCTGAGCTTTGCATAACCTGACACCATCAATGATAGATGCATGGTTCAATGAATCTGAAATAATAGCATCCTGATCAGTCAACAACGGCTCAAAAACACCTCCGTTGGCATCAAAACAGGCAGCATATAAAATTGTATCATCAACACCGAAGAACTCAGCAATTTTTTTCTCGAGTGTGACATGCAGGTCCTGGGTTCCACAAATAAACCTGACCGAAGACATACCGAATCCATGGGAATCCAATGCTTCCTTAGCAGCAAGAATGAGTTCAGGATGGTTCGAAAGACCAAGGTAATTATTGGCACAAAAATTCAGCACCTCTTCTCCTGATTCCAAATTTATTACTGCATCCTGTGCAGAAGTAATTATTCTTTCCCGTTTATACAAACCAGCCTCATCGATAGTTTTAAGTTCCTGCTGAAGATGTTCTTTGATTTTTCCGTACATGATATTATTAAAAATGAACGTGTTTTACTATTAAAGACAATAATATTTAAATCAGTTTTATATATAGCCGCCCCGGGCGGCTATATATAAAAATTTCATATTTAACAACTTATATTATTCAATAGCACAACAAAATAAAATTGATTTATTATTAATGATTTATTGATTGATGAAGCAATATAAAAAATCTATAATCGTTAATCTTCATTCTTCATTCAAATGAACTTTATCATTTTCTGTGCTAGATAATCCGGCAAATTACTCATTCCCGATAAAAGAAAGTACTTACTTCAACACTCTCATATTCAATTTCTTATTAATCTCCTCAAGCATAATAGTTGTAATCTTTGGAAGATCAAACTCATACGAAAATCCCCAATCTCTTCGCGAAACGGAATCATCAATGCTCTGCGGCCACGAATCGGCAATCACCTGACGAAAATCAGGTTTATATGAAATTGAAAAATCCTGAATATGTTTTTTAATTTCCTTCGCAAGATCTGCCGGTGTAACGCTGAATCCCCCAAGGTTGTAACTACCGTGTACCGTCAGTTTTTTCCTGTCTGCTTCCATTAAATCTATGGTTGCTTTTATAGCATCAGGCATGAAAAGTAATGGAATAGCCGTATCCTCAGACAGGAAACATTCATATTTTCCCTTTCTAACAGCATCATAATAGATTTCCACTGCATAATCAGTTGTACCTCCGCCAGCTTCAGTTTTAAAACTTATCAATCCCGGATACCTGATACTCCGGATGTCAAGGTTATATCTTTCATGATAATACTCACACCATCTCTCACCTGCAAGTTTGCTGATACCATATACTGTTGACGGCTCCATCACAGTTAATTGTGGTGTATTTATTTTTGGTGTGGTTGGACCAAAAACAGCAAGTGAGCTCGGCCAAAAAACTTTTTTTACTTCTTCAACCATCCTGGCCACCTCGATGATATTCATCAGGGATTCTATATTGATATGCCATGCCTGGAGAGGAAGCTTTTCTGCATTCCCCGACAATACTGCTGCGAGGTGATAGACCTGGGTGATCTTATGACGGATCACAAAGTGTATAAGCCGCTTGTCGTCCATCACATCCATCAGTTGAAACGGACCCCCTTCCATAATATCTTTCGAAGCTTCCTTGATATCCGTTGCATATACATGGTCACTGCCATATATTTTCCTCAATTCCCCTGTCAACTCTGAACCTATCTGGCCGGCAGCACCAATGATCAGTATGTTATCCATATGTATAAATAATATACCCTAAAACTACGAAAATAAGACATTCAATGTAAGTAGAAAATGATAAAGAACATACATGATACCGGATGTCATGACATCCGGTATCATGTATCGAATTATAATAAGTTCATTATATTTCAGTTTTTAGTAAAAAGTCCACGGTTGAAGAAAGAATTCCTGATCATCCTGTTTATCTTTTATTTCCTGAATGATTTTGCCCAGGATCTCAGCAATATCAGGACAAGGGAAATTGTGCTTGATGGTGATTCAGTTGTTTTTGACACAATCAGTATAGTACCAGGTTCCGTGTTCCTTTTTGATCTTAAACACCATGCTATACCCGATTCACTGTATTCCATCGATTATCCTGATCCCGTGCTCAGATATCATCCTTCTCTGGCAGGGAACGAAATAATACTATCTTACCGGGCTTTTCCTGTTTATTTTTCAAAACCTTATTATCACAAAGATACAGCATTGATCAATACCTATTCCAGACAGGGTTATGATCCTTTCCGGATCCCCGGATCGGAACTCAGATCGGATGGTTATTACAATTACAGCAATATCAATAAACGTGGCAGTATTGCCAGGGGTATTACTTTTGGGAATAACCAGGATGTGGTGGTTAACTCGAATCTGAATCTCCAGCTTTCAGGAAACATCTCCGATGATCTCAGAATCGTAGCGGCCATCTCAGACAATAACATACCCATTCAACCTGATGGTTCATCCCAGCAGATCCATGAATTTGACAGGGTTTATATTGATATATATAATGACCGGTTGAGCCTTCTTACAGGAGACTATGACCTGCACGGTTCACCGGGCCATTTCATGAAATTTTATAAAAAAGGGAAAGGCATCCGTTTTACCGGCAATTTTATGCTGAACCAGCAAGAAACAGTAAGTCTACGGACTACGCTGAGCGGAGCTATATCAAAAGGTAAAGTATGCAGGAATTCTTTTACCGGAACAGAAGGCAACCAGGGTCCATATAAGCTGAGAGGATGTGATAATGAACAGTTTATTATCCTGCTCGCAGGGACCGAGAGGGTATATATCGACGGAAAATTAATGATGAGAGGCCTCGAGAACGATTATGTCATTGATTATAATAATGCTGAAATAACCTTTACATCTAACCAGCTGATCACAAAAGATAAAAGGATCATTGTGGAATTTGAGTATTCAGAAAAAAATTATACCAGGTTTCTCCTTTATAGCAGTAACGAGTTTTTAACCAAAAAAGGGAATTTCTGGATCAACGTTTATTCTGAACATGATGATAAAAACCAGGCATTACAGCTGGACCTTAACGAAGATGATAAAAAAATACTTGGTGTGATTGGTGACCAGTTGGATAAAGCCATGGTTCAGAGAATAGACAGTGTAGGTTATAATAATTCAGAAGTACTATATAAAAAGATTGATACGCTTATCTCCGGCACGTTATACAAAGATATATACATATATTCCACACATCCCGACAGTGCAGTTTACCGGTTGGGATTCAGCTATGTTGGTGAAGGTAACGGGAATTACCAGCCGGCTCTCACATCAGCGAATGGGAAAGTCTATCAATGGATCGCTCCCGAAAATGGTAGTTCCCGCGGAAGCTATCAACCTGTTGTTTTACTTGTTACACCGAAAAAGAAGCAGGTCCTTTCCTTTGGGGGCAGGACTTCATTAACCAACTCCGCATCATCCCTGTTTGAATTTTCCCTGACTAACAATGACCTGAACACTTTTTCTGATCTTGACCGGGGAGATAATGTCGGATTTGCATTTAAAGGTGGAATCATCCAGGATCTTATTACCCGTGATACCAGCACGGCACGGATAAGGATTTCCGGTAATTACCAGTTCACAAACAGGTATTTTGATCCTATTGAAAGGTTTCGTCCTGTCGAATATGAACGTGACTGGAACCTGGTTCAAAGACACTCCGGAACGAATGAACACCTGGCTGATGCAAACATCGGTCTATTCAAAAAAAATCTTGGACAAGCTTCATTCAAATCCGAATTCCTGAATCGCGATCATCGTTACAATGGATTACGAAATAATCTTCAGGGAACACTTTCAATAAAGGGTTTCACCCTCCGGCTTAACGGAAGTATGATGAACTCAAATGATTCTCTTTTTACCACCAACTTTTTAAAACACCAGGTCCTTCTTTCGAAACAATTCAGATCCGTTGTATTGGGTGTGCGCGAAGAAGCAGAACAAAACCGGTGGCGTGATCAGGACTCCGACTCACTTATAAATAACAGCTTCAGTTATCAGCAATACGAAGTATTTGTTACAAGTCATGATACCGTAAAGAATAAGCTTCTGATAAATTACCGTAACAGAAGAGATTGGTTACCTGCAAACGACATGCTTCGCCTTGCAACCATGGGTAATGATCTCAGTATCGGATTACGGCTTGATGCAAATCCCGGCAACAGACTGAATGTACTATTCACCTACCGCTCACTTCAGGTGAAAGATACTTCCTTAACAGGACCCCAGGCAGATAAATCTTTGCTCGGTCGGCTGGAACATAACCTCACAGCCTTCAAGGGTATATTAACCACATCTACTTTCTATGAAATTGGTTCAGGACTTGAATCCAAAAAAGAACTCACTTACCTGGAAGTTGCTCCCGGACAGGGAGTTTATTCCTGGAATGATTATAACGAAAATAATGTAAAAGAGCTAGATGAATTTGAAATAGCAACATTTCAGGATCAGGCCCGCTATATCAGAATTTTTACCCCAACCGACGCCTTTATCAATGTCTACACAAATCAGTTCAACCAGGCAATCCGTTTTGAGCCTGCCAGGTTCTGGCGGGACAAAACAGGATTCAGATCAGTGATGGCAATGTTTTCCGATCAGTTCGGTTACAGGATAGACAGGAAAAACACAACTAAAAACCTTCTGAGTAATATTAATCCGTTTGACATGAACCTGAACAGTCCCGATTTGATTACAATATCCACATCCGTAAGAAATTATCTTTCATTCAATAAAACCAACCGTAAATTTGGTATTGATTATATATTTCAGAAAAACGTAAGCAGGTTCTTACTGGCAAATGGATTTGATACAAGGTCTCTGGTTTCAAATGGTTTGAGAATCAGATTATCTGCAGGTGATGATCTCATATTGATCAACCAGTCGGATGCAGGTCATAAAAGTTTTAAATCAGAATTTTTCACCTTAAAGAATTTTGATATTTCCTTTGCGAAAAGTGATTTCTCCCTCCAATATCAGCCGGGTATCTTTTTCCGGATCATCACAAATTATATTTTTTCAGATGAAATAAATGGTCCTGACGGGGAGCATGCCAGCAAACACGATATGGGTATTGAAATCAGATATAACATTCTAAAAAAAGGAAACCTGACAGGCAAATTTAATTATATCAATGTGACCTATAATCAGGACCCGTATACACCTGTAGCTTATGAGATGCTTCAGGGCCTTCAGCCCGGTCATAACGGTATATGGTCATTATTGTTTCAGAGAACCCTTTCCGGTGGAGTTGAATTAAATCTTGAATATTCAGGAAGAGTCATTGAGAACCAAAAGGTTGTTCATCTTGGCAGTATGCAGGTGAGATGGAATTTCTAGTATAAAGGCAAAAGTAAAAAGTATTAACGTGTTGTGCGATTAAATCGACGATATTGATAATTAGGAATTTGTAGAGCCGCGTCCCGAGTACTCGGGCTCTACAAAAAAATTCTATAATTCAATCACTTAGTTCTTTCAATCGCACAACGCGTTGATTATTAATTATCAAATATTCTGCTGCCATCCGGCTGGTATTGATAATCGACAGTAACATTCACATAATCAGCAACCGGATTATCTTTCATAAGTACTATCTTCTTAATCAGCAATTTAGCATATTTCTTGTTAATTGTTTGGATGGTCCAAACCTGGTTCATCTGAACCGAATCTGCCAGGGGTAAATAAACGGATTCAGGTGCTTCAGAATAGCTGTCAAACCATGTTCTTGCTTCATTTGCACTGCTGAGTGTCTGATTCAGGTAAAAGGCATCCTGATTCTTTGGACTTGTAAAGGTAACGATAAGATTATCTTCCAGATCTAAAAGATGTGTCACAACCAGATCGGGTATGACATCTGTTGTGATTGGATAGGGAACATTTTTCCCTTTTTCAAATGAAAATCCAACAGTATTGTATATCTCTCCCATTTTAACCTTTTCGGAAGAAAGGATGATCTCTCCTTCATACTCCGGTTCATTTCCATTTTTTGAACAGGATGTAATGATTACAGCCGATACAATCAGATAACAGTAAACTTTTTTCATGACGAATTAAAATGCGGCCATTAGTAATTCAATATCTTTTGAGGGTATACCAAAGTGTTCCCCGATAAATTCATTTGTTAGAATACCATTAAATATATACACACCATTTCTTACGCCGGTGTTTCCTTTAAGAAAAGGTGTAATTCCTCCTGAATCACCCATCTGGATTAATAGTGGCAAAAACACGTTACTGATAGCAATGGATGCTGTTCGGGCAACACGGGAAGGCAAATTGGGAACACAATAGTGGACGACACCATGTTTTGTAAAGGAGGGATCCTGCTGTGTCCGGCATTCTGATGTCTCAATACATCCACCCTGGTCGATACTGATATCTATGATCACTGCTCCTTTTTTCATTTCCTTTACCATTTCCTCGGTAACGACAAACCTCGGACCTTTTTCAATCAGATACATGGCGCCGATCAGTACATCAGCTGATCTGAGTGTTCGTGTCATGACCTGTTTATGAAAGACAGATGTATAGAGTGTTTGTCCAATATTATTCTGAAGACTCCTGAGCCTGTGTACTGAACTATCAAAGACTTTTACATAGGCACCAAGTCCGATTGCCGCTCTCACTGCAGATTCTGCAGCGGTTCCGGCACCCAGTATGACAACTTCCGCCGGTGTAATACCCGAAATACCTCCCAGCATCACTCCTTTGCCTCCCCTGACATTACTCAGGTATTCTGCCGCTATCAGTATTGAAGTGATGCCGGCAATTGTGCTCATTGACCTGACCACAGGATGGCAGTTATGTTCATCCTTAATATTCTCAAATGAGATGGCCGTTACTTTCTTTTCAATTAATTTCCTGATAAATTCTTCTGTCTGGCTATTCAGGTGAAGGGATGAGATTACCAGAGTCTGTTCCTTCATCATTTCAATCTCCTTCAGTGTCAACGGGGCAATTTTAAGAATAATATCAGTCTGGAATACCCGTTCTTTTTCCTCAACAATCATCCCGCCACATTCACTATAATCAGTATTATTGTAATTTGCCGATTTTCCCGCTTCTGTTTCAATGACTACCTGGTGTCCTTGTTCGATTAATTGTTCAACTGCTTCAGGGGTAAGGGCTACCCTGCTCTCGTTCTTCTGATCTTCTTTTGGTATTCCGATGGTCAATTGCTTTCGTGCTTTTTTTACCTCAAGCATTTCTTCCTGTGGCAAAAGGGTTGCCTTTCCAAATGTAAACCGCGTTCCGGAGGATTCCTGCTGAGCCATGACAAAACTGTTTTAATTATATTGCAGAATGTCTAAAATAATACAATTCACCGATTAAGTCAAATAAATCTGATCCGGTTATGATCACTCAATAATTTCCAGTACCCTTCTTGATTGCTCATCAACGATAATATGAATATGAACAGACTCGTTTGGCAATAAAGTTTGAATCTTATCAGCCCATTCGATAAAACAATATTGTCCGCTGAAAAAATAGTCTTCATAACCAATATCAAATACTTCTTCCTGTTTTTCCATCCTGAAAAAATCAAAATGATACACTTTACCATGTTTATGAGAGAAGTATTCATTAATGATTGAAAAAGAGGGTGAACTGACGATATCATCAACGCCAAGCTCTCTGCATAATGCCTTTATGAAAGTGGTCTTCCCCGATCCAAGCTCACCATAAAAGGCAAATATGCGATGCTCACCGTATTGTTCAAGAAAATCTCTTGCTACTTGCCGGATTTTACCCGTTGATTCAATTATTAACCGGGACATGACAGGTAAAGATTGATCAGACCGGATTCAAAATGGAAAACGGGATAAGCATTTCTTCCATTGATATACCACCATGCTGAAATGTATTCCTGTAATAATTAACAAATTGGTTGTAATTATTCGGATAAACAAAAAAATCATAATTCGTTGCAAAAATATAGGTTGAACTGATATGTGATTTTGGAAGATGGATCTCAGCAGGTCTTTTTATCTCGTAAACTTCTTCCGGTTTATAATTTAAATTTTTTCCCTGTTTATAGCGTGTATTTGTTGTTGTTTCCCGGTCACCAACAACCTTCAACGGATTATTAACCCTGATAGTGCCATGGTCTGTTGTAATGACCAGCTTTACCCTGTGCACAGCCAGTTCCCTGATAAACTCAAGAAGATGTGAGTGCTGGAACCATGAAAGTGTAAGTGAACGGTAAGCCGCCTCATCATAGGCAAGTTCTTTAATCATTTCCATTTCCGTTCGTGCATGCGAGAGAATGTCTACAAAATTGAAAACCACAACAGCCAGGTCATAATTCAATAAGTCCTTAAGATTCTCAAGGAGCTTTTTTCCGGCCCTGGAATTATTGATCTTTTCATACCTAATCCTGGATTTCAGTCCAAAACGTTGAATTTGTTTTTCAAGCAACTGATCCTCCAGGAGATTTTTTCCTCCTTCCGCAATTTCATCAGTCCAAAGTTCCGGGAAAAGATCTTCAATCTCCATAGGCATTAATCCGGCAAACATGGCATTCCTGGCATATTGTGTTGCCGTTGGTATGATTGAACAAAAAAGTTCCTCTGACTCAAGCCGGTATGATTCCTCTATCAATGGCAATATAGATTTCCATTGATCAAGGCGAAGATTGTCTATAAGCACTACACAAACTTTTTCCCCATTCCTGAGGAATGGAAAAACTTTATGTGCAAAAATATTTTGCGACATGAGTGGCTTGTCTTCCACATGTTCGTCAAACCAACAGACATAATTGTTTTTTATAAATCTGGAAAAACCCTTGTTTGCATCTGCTTTCTGCATTTTTAATATCTCATATAAACCGGGATCGGTGCCAGATTCAATTTCGAGCTCCCAGAATGTAAGCTTTTTGTATATCTCAACCCAGTCAGCAATTTTTTTTGCATCATTGATCATCAAACTGATCCTGGCAAATTCAGCCTGATAGGCAGATGTTGTTTTTTGGGTTACAAGTCTTTTAGTATCGATGTTCTTTTTTATTGAAAGCAATATCTGCTTTGGATTCACCGGTTTTATCAGATAATCATCAATTTTTGACCCGATAGCTTCATCCATGATATTTTCCTCTTCACTTTTGGTGATCATAACTATGGGTATTGTTGGATTCAAAGTTTTGATCCTGCTCAGGGTCTCCAAACCACTGATCCCCGGCATGTTTTCATCCAGAAATATCAGGTCAATGGTTCTGTTTTGAACAATCCGTATGGCATCTTCCCCATTGCTCGCCGTAACAACCTCGTAACCCTTTTCTCTGAGAAATAAAATATGCGGCATGAGCAAATCAATCTCATCATCAACCCAAAGTATTTTGATCTTTCTCATCATTTGAAATGGCTTTCCTGTAGAATCTCATGAATAAAATAAATATACTCAATTTTCAGGACACATCCAATATTGATTCGAGGGAAATTTTAATCATCCAAAAAAATATAAATCCACACCCAATTCCCACACAACCTTGTAACCTGTAACCTGCAACCCATTCTTCTTATTCCCTTCTATAGTATTTATCAAAAAATAGCAGATATTTATTTGCTACCTTATCCTGGATGAGTGTTTCGGAATTGGCCGGTGAAATAATAAACCTCGCGTAATCCGTCCCATCAATCAATGCAAAGATATTATTGTTGGTTAAAACCTGATCATAATAATTCCATGCATTCTCAAGGTTTTTCAGAGACTTTACAAGGATCAATCTATGATTATCCGCCAGGTTCTCACTTACAACATCAAATGTTTTATTGGGGAATAAGTCGAGATTAAAATTAATGATCTCAAATTTAAGCTGGTTAATATCAATATCACTGTTGACTACCAGTCCAAAATAATAATACCCTGTGGAATCGAATGTATAAATTTCCTCTGCCTCTTTTTTATCTGTTACCATCTTAACTTCAGGATCAGAACTTTTAATATAGGCAAGGATCGTATGAGCCTGCTCTGCTACCTCATGAGTGGGATAGGTATTTATAATGGAATCGAGAGCTGTGGTAAATGTCAGGATATCCTGCGTTTCTCCGATAGACAGTACTTTTAAAAGAGTAAATTGGGGGATTAATTCATCATCTTTATACTTGTTTAAAACATAATCCACATCCATAATAACCTCTTCATAATTACTATTCTGATACTTGTGGTAAGTAGCCTCATAAAACCGGTTAACTTCATTTTCCTTTTCTATTAATTCATCAATATAATCGGGATTGGTCAGCATCTGTGCAATCTGGCTTTCAGGGAACTCTCTGATAATTGATTCTTTATAATAATTTAATAATGTCGCATTATTCATTTTGTTATACAGGTTGTATAAATTATAATACGTTGGCAGGGCTAGCTCACAATCGGGATATCGATCAAGCAAATCAGTAAAAATTGTTATTACTTCCTCATAATCCTTCAAGTCATTGAAGTAAATAGTGCCTGCATTGAACAATGATTCCATGATTCTTTTATCGGACAATGCTTTCATTGAATCGGTCAGAGGTATATCCTGAATATAAAATTCCCTGGTTTTATTACTTAACATTTCTTTCCAAACTTCTGATGAATCAGTTGCCTCAACAGTTTCCTCTTCAATATCCCCAAATGATATTTCACTCTTATTTTTCCTTCTCCAGTTGTCTTCAATTTTACGGTTTCCCCATTTCATTCTGAATTCCGGCTGGCCAAATGATTTCGCTGTCTCATTGTAGAAATACCAATTGCCGTCTTCTGAACCAGTCTGGTATCCTGAACGGCTTGATTCGCTTAACAGCATTCTGTTGAATTGCACATCCTGCATCTGTTGTCTTTCCATCTGCTGGGCTTCTTGTTCCTCCCGGCGCACCCTGGCAATGATACTATCTATGACAGCCAACCGATCAGCCTCACTCATTTCAGCCAGTCTTTGCACGCTATCTTCAAAACTGACCACAGCAAGATTTTCCACAAGTTGAGAAAGGCTTCTGGATTTTGTCATGACCTGGGCATAATCATGGTAATCTGGAGTCAGCGATACAATTGCACTATCATAATAAAGCTTTGAAGACTCATAATCTTTCCTTTCATAAAATATTTCAGCAAGCGTAAGGCATGATTTTGTTTTTTGCTGGGCATTAGAAACACTTTTCACTGATGAAAGTTTATAATAATCAATAGCTTTGTCAACATTTCCTTCCCTGAAATATATATTTCCCAGTGCATAATATATCTGATCCTGATATTCCCTGTTTTTTTCATCCCTGAGCATCTTATCCAGTTCATTCTTTATTTCCATGCTCTTGTCTGCTCCTTCAACAAACACACTGGCTCTGTTAATACGTGCATTAATACTCATTTCATAAGGCGGATTCATTTTTATGACTTCCCGGTAATATTTAGAAGCTTCTTCCATATTCCCGACCTGTTGATGCAACTGGCCAAGGATGAAAGCATACCGTATTCTGGTTCTTTTTTTTCTGACTTCCTCCAAAGCTATGGTGAGCGGATCGATAGCATATTCATAATCTTCCTTCTTCATATATAGATCAGCGACTGTAGCATACAGATCTGCATATAATTTCTTTGGGAAATTGTCATCTGCAGTGAGCTGGTTAAGAATCTTCTCCGATTCCTTGTATTCTTTTGTTTCATTATATGCACGGGCTAACCATACTTGTGTTTCATAAATAATATCTTCATAAGGGTATTCAGTGATAATAAACTTGAAAGTTTCAATTGCCAGGTTATATTCATGCCTGAACAGGGATGCCTTTCCCATGATCAGGTAGTTTTCATCGACCCATTTATTGTATTCATTTTTAGCATAAAAGGCTTTCTGATTTTCTGTTTGGGGACCGTCTTTATATTCGGGTTTGGCAGTTATCGAATGGAGTGCAATAACCTTGGAAGATTTCTTAATGGTTCGCTCCATATCAGGAGCTATGCTCTGTGCAATACTCTCATCATCATAGGTAAATACCGGCAGGATCTGTGTATAATCATCCACATAAGATTCCTGTGCCTGTTTAAGCCCTTTTTTATAGCTTTCTATTCCGTTGAAAAAGATATTATAGTGGGATGTGAGGTTATGATATGAACGTGTCACCAGGGTGTTTTTTTCTGTCGTACACCCTGCAATAAAGCCGGATATGAGAAATACGGCTAATAAATATGTCAGTATTTTACGGAACAAGATTCAGGTCAGACAATATAATTCAATTCAATAAACTGCTTTTTTTTAAACATATTTTATTGATCCCGAAATTAATTGTTTTTTAACGAATCCTGCCCCACGCAATATGGTAAATTCAACTTACCGAAACAAGATCCTTTATTTCAGGTACTTCTTTCCTCAGTGCTTGTTCAACACCAGCTTTCAAGGTCTGGTAACTAAACGGGCAGCCTTCACATGCTCCATGTAATTTAACTTTTACTATAAGATCATCCGTTACCTCCTCAAGCGTAATACCGCCACCATCTGCTTCCAGATATGGTCTCAGTTTATCCAGTACTTCATTGATCTTGTCTACAATACGTGTTTTCTCCTTTTCTTTCATAATAATATGTTTAATCAAATATAATGTTAAACACTTAATGCGTTGTGCGATTAAATCGACGATATTGGTAATTAGAAATTTGCAGAGCTCCCCCCGAGTCCCCGAGGGGACGGTTCTATAAAAAAATCTATGATTCAATCACTTAGTTCTTTCAATCACACAATGTGTTATATACTTATTTTTTAACTTCTACAATTTTTGTCGGTGGCAGATTTTCATTACGTTTCTTCACTTCTTCTGTTAATCTGCCGGCCAGATCCATAAAAGCTTCCCCTACAGGGGATTCCTTTGTAAGTGCCGGGGGACTGCCGGTATCACTGTCTTCACAAATGCTTTGCACAATTGGTATCTGACCAAGCAATGGCACATTCAATTTTTCAGAAAGATCTTTACAACCATCTTTCCCAAAAATATAATATTTATGATCGGGTAACTCAGCAGGTGTGAACCACGACATATTTTCAATCAGACCAAGTACCGGTACGTTAATATGTTCACTTCTGAACATATTCACACCTTTTATTGCATCAGCAACAGCCACTTTCTGTGGTGTAGAAACAATGACGGCACCTGTTACCGGAATTTCCTGAACCATTGTCAGATGTATATCACTTGTTCCGGGAGGAAGATCTATAATGAGATAATCCAACTCACCCCAGTCAGTCTGGTTTATAAACTGTCTCAAGGCATTGGATGCCATAGGGCCTCTCCATATGACCGGATCATTCGGATCAACGAAGAAACCTATTGAGAGCATTTTCACACCAAACGTGTCAATCGGTACGATAAAATCTTTATTATCGCGATTGACTATTGACGGTCTTTTGTTTTCGGCACTTAACATTTTCGGAATGGAAGGACCAAAAATATCTGCATCTATAAGACCGGTTTGCATACCTTTCATGGCAAAAGCAACTGCCAGGTTTGCTGCAATCGTTGATTTGCCAACACCACCTTTCCCCGAGGCAATGGCGATGATGTTTTTTACACCTGGTAAAACGGGTTCCTTTTCCACCTTTTCCCTTGCCTTGACATGAATGTCAACCTTTGCCTGCCTGCTGACATAAGTTTTAACAGCCTTCGTAGCAGCTTTGCGGAGAAATGAAATAAAAGGATCATTTGAACGCTGAAAAACAAGGTTGAATCTTATCTGGCCTTCTTCAACAAAAAGATCCTGGACCATATTTAAAGCAACAATGTCCTGCTTTTTTTCAGGATGTTTTACTTTTTTCAGCGCTTCAAGTACCTGTTCCGGTGTAAAACTCATAAGATCAAGAAGTCTTAATTAAAACAAAGACACAAAGATAAATCTATTTAGATTAATTCTTTTGAAGGATTCCAGAAAATTTCCTTAAAATCAACTACTTTTTCATCAACAATCCTGACCCCTTCACTTTCGAGCAGCTCCTGCATTACCTTTGATCCTCCGAAATGATGCTTACCTGTCAACATCCCATTTCTGTTTACCACCCTGTGAGCAGGTATAAAATCCTCAGTAAAACGAGACTTATTCAATGCCCAGCCCACCATTCGTGCCGAACGGGCTGTGCCAAGATATTTTGCAATGGCACCATAAGAAGTAACCCTTCCAAAAGGGATCATCCTGGTAACTTCATAGACCAGGCTGAAAAAATCATCCTCCTTATTCATCTTCAGGTTCTTCAATTTCTTTTTCATGATCAAGTCTAAATGCCAGGTAATATATTTTCAGTCTTTGGTCAAGGAATTGTTTTTCATAAAATGTCTGAATATCTTTCATGGGCCCGGTAATGTCGGAATTGTAAAAATCAGTCGTGGAGCAAATTAGATTGAGATGATTATGTTTGATAAGTCTTACGGTATATTCAAACAGTCCTGAATGATCAGTTTTCAGGTGTATAATACCTTTGTTGATAAGAAACTGCTGATAAAGTTTGAGGAATCTTGAGCCGGTCAGGCGTTTTTTATTTCTCTTTTTCTTCACCTGTGGATCAGGAAATGTAAGCCATATCTCCCTGATCTCATCCCTGTCGAACAAGGAATGAACAAATTCTATGCGTGTTCTGACAAAGGCAACATTACCCAGCTCTTTTTCAATCGCATATTTTGCACCGGTCCATATTCTTGCACCTTTAATATCCACCCCGATAAAATTCATTTCAGGATATTTTTCAGCCAATCCTGTTGTATATTCACCTTTCCCGCAACCCAACTCAAGGACGACAGGATTCTTGTTTTTGAAATATATTTTATTCCATTTACCCTTCAGTTGGAAATTATTCCCGGAAACCTCATCAAAACCGGGTTGAAAAACATTTTCAAATGTTCTCATTTCGGCAAATTTGACCAACTTAGCCTTACCCACAACAATACATTTTGATTTGATAATACTACCTGCTTTTTTCCACACGCAGTCCCACATCGAGGATGAATGGAAGCTTTTTCATTCTCATTGCCTGCTCATATTCGAATATGTACATCCCTTTTTGAGCAAAACGTACATTTTTTTTGTATAACCTTTGCATATCCCATATATCTCCAAGACCTTTACCAAGCCACTTCCCCTTTTCATCCGCCAGGATAACCTGAACGGTATCTTTTATTGAATGACCTGAAGGAGCAGTGGTGGTTATGAAAAGATAAAGATTGCTGACAGGATACATACCTGTGTTCCGGACATTGATATAGATATTATGAGGAGTAATGGTATCCCGGATGATGACTTCAAATCGGACAGGAGCATCTTTATCCCAGATGCCATCCGGGATCCTGATATTCTTTTCATATACACAGTCAGGATCACATGAACAGAGCAGAGCAATAGCCAGAAAGATGAAAAGACGACGGTTACCCATATACTATGAACGTTTTTTCTGCCGAGGTTTCCCTGTTTTAACATTCTCCTCCTCAGAATCTGAAGGAATACTGGTTGTGTTATCTGTTCCTTTCTCAGAAAATCCGGACTTATTTTTCTGATCATAATCGATCAGGTCTGGTACTTTGGCTCCTTTCTTATTGATCTCTATGATCTCTGTCACTCTTTCAACAGGAACGGGAACCAGTTTAGTTACAACCTCTTCGCCGGGTTCAAACCCATACCATATGATCTTCCGGTATATGTCAGTTTTATGATGATAAGCCGGGCCTTTATCTGTCTCCAGGATAATATTTTTATCAGGAAAATCTTTCTGAGCATCTATATAACAATGTACTTCATAATTCAGACAGCATTTGAGTTTTCCACATTGTCCTGCAAGTTTTTGAGGATTCAGTGAGATCTCCTGGTAACGGGCGGCACTCGTTGTGACGGAGACAAAGTTTGTGATCCAGCTGGCACAACAAAGCTCTCTTCCACATGAACCTATTCCACCAATTCTTCCGGCTTCCTGTCTTACTCCTATCTGTTTCATCTCAATCCTTATCTTAAACTCATCAGCAAGCACCTTGATCAGTTCCCTGAAGTCAACTCTTTCATCTGCGATATAATAAAAAATTGCCTTGGTTTTATCGCCCTGGTACTCTACATCTCCTATTTTCATGTCAAGGTTAAGCTTTTCAGCTATTTTCCTTGATTTGATCATTGTATCATGTTCCAGCGAAATAGTCTCCTTCCATTTTTCTATATCAACTGGTTTGGCTTTCCGGTATATCTTCCTGATATCTTCTGAATCAGGTGAAATATTATATTTCTCCATCTGTTTCAAAACAAGATCTCCCGTCAGTGATATGATCCCGATATCATGCCCTGGTGAAGCTTCCACAGCCACAATATCTCCTTCATTTATACGAATCCCGTTCACGTTCCTGAAAAAACCTTTCCGGGTATTTTTGAACCTGACTTCTGCAATATCATTATATTCTGTGGACTTGGGAGTATTTCCCAACCAGTCGAATGTATCAAGTTTGGAGCATCCGCATAGCTTAATAAAAGGTTCCTCAGAAGCCAACCCCCTCGGATCACATTTTCCACTTTCCCTGTATGCCATTTTCTCAAAATTTTTATTCAATACAAAATTAAGAAATTAACTCAAACCGGGAACCAGGATTGTCCGGTTTGCAACCGGACTTTTCTCATGTATCCCCTTAATTCGTTAGTCCGGATGACATCCGGACTAACTTTATTGGATTTGAATATAAAGGAAATCATGTGAAAGTGTGAATTTTACTCTGTGGGCCTCAGTTAACTCTGTGCTCTCTGTGGTTAATCACACACATCGCTCTAACCCACACTAACCGGGAACCGTTATCTCCGGATTTGTTTTACCAGTTTCAGGACAAGATCCATAAAAACAATCCTGGCATTGGCATTGGCTTCGATATGCAGGCAGGCTTTGTTCAGTTCGTCTGTAACTTCAGCAGCATTATCGTGGTTTATAAATGATGAAAATTTTTCGGAGAACACCAGTTCATCAGTAGACAATCTTACCATATCCCGGTTTTCCATATTCAGTAAATAATTTCCATGGATCAACCTCAATGCATAAATCAGGAAATTTTTTTGCTTCTCGCGGCCAATAGCAGAAATATCTTCCACCCATTTATAAATTCCTGTCATGTTTCTGCTATAAGCCAGTCTCATTAACTGGACAAACCGCTCAAAATTGAGCTTTGTTTCCTCACTTCTTTCAACATATTCAATTGCCCTTATGAAGCTTCCATCTGCCAGCCTTGCCGCATTCCTCAATTCTTCATCAGACTGATTATATTTCTTCTTGAGCGCATTAAACAACGATTCTTCATCAACCCCGGGAATTTTTATGATCTGCGTTCTGGATAAAATTGTTGGCAGAAAATTTTCAGTACTATCTGCAACCAGAAGAAAAACAGTATTCCCCTGTGGTTCTTCCAGGATCTTAAGCAATTTATTAGCCGCCGCAGGATGCATCTTATCCGGCATCCATATGATCATGACCTTGTATTCCGATTCAAATGCCTTCATACTCAGCTTCCTTACGACCTCTTTGCTTTCATTTACACTTATGAATCCCTGTTTGTTCTCAATACCAATATTTTCATACCACTGAAAAAGGGTCAGGTAAGGATTCTTAAGGACAATATCTCTCCATTCATTTATGAAATCATCACTTACAGGATCTTGTGTAATTTCTTTTGTTTTGTTTACCGGGAACAAAAAATGCAAGTCTGGATGTATCAATTTTTTATATTTCACACATGATGTACATGCACCGCATGAATCATTTTCATTCCTGTCCAGGCATGAGATATATTGAGCATATGCCAGTGCCAGTGCCAGATTCCCTGATCCTTCCGGACCCAGGAATAGCTGGGCGTGACTGATACGGTTTTCCTTTACCGTCGCGATCAGTTTCTGCTTGATCTCATGATGCCCTATAACTTCTTTAAATAACATGAATTTTTATTTACAAAAGAACAAAAGTAAAATTAAAATACTTTATATAACTTTGATGAACTTTAAACCAATACAACCAAACAAAAATGTATACACTTGATAATTACGATTTTACAGGAAAAAAAGTAATCATGAGGGTAGATTTCAATGTTCCGCTCAACGATAAATTTGAGGTAACTGATGATACAAGAATCAGAGCTGCTCTTCCTTCAATTAGGAAGATCCTTGAAAAAGGCGGTGCCCTGATCCTGATGTCTCATCTCGGCAGACCGAAAGAAGGGCCTGAAAATAAATTTTCCCTTAAACACGTTGTCCCCAAGCTCTCTGAACTACTTGGTAAACCGGTAAAATTTGCCGATGACTGCATTGGGGATAAAATCCTGGAAATGAAGAAAAATCTGCAGCCAGGGGAAGTTCTGCTTCTTGAAAATCTCCGGTTCCATAAAGAAGAGCAAAAAGGTGATGAAGACTTCTCCGGAAAACTTGCTGAAGGTACCGATGTTTATGTCAACGATGCTTTTGGTACTGCTCACCGGGCACATGCCTCGACGACGATCGTGGCCAAATTTTTCCCAAATGACAGTATGTTTGGGTATCTGATCAAAAGTGAACTGGAAAGTATGGATAAGGTTCTTCATCAATCCGAGAAACCTTTTACTGCTGTGATGGGAGGTGCCAAGGTGTCGGATAAAATCCTTCTCATCGAAAACCTCCTTGAAAAAGTAGATAATCTGATTATCGGGGGAGGTATGACATATACTTTCATCAGGGCTCAGGGTGTCAAAACAGGAGCATCACTCTGTGAAGAGGATAAGCTTGATCTTGCTCTCGAGCTGATCAAAAAAGCCGGAGAAAAGGGTGTAAACCTCCTGCTGCCTGTCGACAATATTGCTGCGGATAAATTTGAAAACAATGCAAATACCCGGATCACGAAATCCGATGAGATCCCTGACGGCTGGATGGGACTCGATATCGGTCCCGAGACCATCAAGACATTCTCCCATGTGATCGAAAAATCCAAAATCATTCTCTGGAATGGGCCCATGGGTGTTTTCGAAATGGAGAATTTCCAGAACGGTACAGTGAGCATTGCAAAAGCCATTGCAAAAGCAACTGAAGCAGGTGCATTCAGCCTTGTGGGAGGAGGTGATTCCGTGGCTGCCGTGAACAAATACGATCTTGCCGATAAAGTTAGCTATGTCTCTACGGGCGGAGGTGCCATGCTTGAATACATGGAAGGCAAAGAACTGCCGGGAATAAAAGCCATCAGAGGATAAAAGATTCTGATCCCAAACTTGCAGGCTGTCCTGAATATCAACGAGAAGACTTTAAAAGTTTTTTTATCAATTCCGTTAATCATGTTTGATCTCCTGAAGGAAAGGATATTTAAAATAAATAATGACAGGGAATTTAATTTGCTGGCACTGGATATTTTCAGATACCAGGCAGTCTCAAATAAAACGTACCACGAATACCTTGGCCAGCTGGGTGTGAATCCCTATATCATTAAAAGTTTAAAAGAAATCCCCTTTCTTCCCATTGATTTATTCAAATACCATAAGATCGTAACAGGAGAAGAAAATGCCGGGATCATCTTTGAAAGCAGTGGAACTACTTCGGGAGATAAGAGCAAACACCATATTATTGATCCCCAATTATACATCAACAGTCTTACAAAATGTTTCAGATTGTTCTATGGCGATCCTAAAGATTATTGTATACTTGCACTCCTTCCTTCCTATCCGGAACGTTCCGAATCGTCACTCTTATTTATGGTTGAGCATTTGATAAAGCTTACAAATTACTCAGAAAGTGGTTTTTACCTGCATAATATTGAAGAACTTGCTGAGAAGCTTGCACAACTTGAAAGAAAAAAACAAAAGACCATCCTCCTGGGAGTTAGTTTTGCATTACTCGACCTTGCCGAAAAATATCCTGTAACGCTGAAAAATATTATCATCATTGAAACAGGAGGTATGAAGGGGCACCGGGAAGAAATAACACGTGAAGAACTTCACCAGATCCTGAAAAAAGCCTTCAGTGTAAAAGAAATTCATTCTGAATATGGCATGACAGAATTACTCAGCCAGGCATGGTCAAAAAAGGATGGCATATTCAAAACACCTCCGTGGATGAAGATCATGATCCGTGACGCTTATGATCCTTTTTCTTATGTGTCTGAAGGAATATCCGGGGGTATCAATGTTATTGATCTGGCCAATATCCATTCATGCTCATTCATTTCCACCCAAGATATCGGTAAACTGCATTCTGATGGCAGTTTTGAAGTACTGGGAAGATTTGATATCAGTGATATCCGCGGGTGCAACCTGATGGTGGGATAGTCTTCCATTGCACTCACCGGGCTTCGTATACTCACCGGGTGACTGACAGTCACCCGGTGAGTCATATCGCGGCCGTTGAGATTCTCTTTGTAACCAATTGATAAAGCATATAAGCTATCCAACAACAGGACGATCATTTTCAAAATCCCCTGAAGCAATTATCAAAATACAAATCCAGTCTGAATCTGAATGTTTCTATCCCTTTATGACAGAAAATCGAATTTATCGTACCTTGTTTGGATTTTTTTTAAGATTATTACAATAGCTTGTGTAAATGGCAGTGACTATTTCAGGAATTTAAAAGCTAAAAAGACCTTTACCTCTTAAGTCTTAATAAGTCTTAATATCATTATAATAAACAAAACCCGGCCTTACAGCCAAGTTCTTTTTTTTACCTGTTCAGGCAACAGTTTAATAATAAATTACTTTAGGAATAATTGAAATTATTCACTTAGACTTATTAGAAATGAAAGATCATCAATATTAAAGATCCAAAAACAAATAAACCAGATATTATATAACTAATTAAAATAGTTCTTCTACTTACATTTGCGTATTTCTTTTGTATTTTGACTAAATAATTAAACCTATATAGAATTATTATTTGAAATAAAAATATTAATAGACCTAATAGAAAAAAATGAAACTGTGAATAATTAAAATCAACATTTACTATGATTATTCTAATTAATTTATCTATATCAAATAATAATAGAATTGTTATCCAAAGGATAGTACTTAATTGCGGGATAATATCAAACTTTTCCTTTTTTGTTTTAAAATGGCTATAAATACCATAATATATATTATCATAAAGATTTGGCATCATATACTATTTTTCAAATCTCTTATAATATTTGTCATTAGCCCCTTCAATATCCCTGATAGAATAATATGTTCCAAAAACAAAGTACCATCTTATTTTGTTTGTTAAGTATGTATTCAATAATTGACCGTAAAATCTTGCTTCATTTGCTCTCGTTGGATTTTCTTGCCAATCCCAGTATGTATCAAGTAATACAACCGTTGAGAGTATTGTACTGCCTGCTTTTGCACCAATAAGTATAATAGGTAAATCTGCCGAGGCAGCAGCAGCTAATACTGAAAAACCCACTGATGCACCTATCAAACCTTCTATATCACTTTTACTCAAATTATACCAACGGTTAACGTCATTTTTCTTCTTCGGATCCCCATCAAACATCATCCCGTATCCTGAACCATACTCACCAAGGGATGATGAATTTGCCAACAGATCATAAAATCCTGTCCAATAATCTTCTACAAATGCCTCTATACCGGCAATACCTCCTGACAGGGCAGATTCCAGGATTCCGCCAAGGTAATAGGAACTTCCGGTATAGATAGTAATATCTTTTGCGATATCACTCCATCTGTAATATTTACCATCAACACCTTGTACATACAAATCCCCAAAGCCTGATCCGGGATCTGGAAAATTCCCGGGGTAATATCTGCCAAAGTTATTCCTCCCAAATCCAAACGGAGGTTCCAGATCATCTCCCTGGAAGGGCCAATCTGAAGCGGGATTACCACCCCCACCTGATTCCCTGGGATTTTTTGCTCTATACAGACCGTAGGGGTCAAAAAAGTTAACAGGATTGTTTGCCACATAGTTATACGGGCTCAGGTCGGAGTCTGTTTCGGAGAGGGGGTCCTGCACGTGCCAACGTCCAAGAGCTGGGTCATAGAACCGGGCGCCGTAATCATACCAATTCAAAAAAATCAAAGAACGTCTGATAGATTATTATGATTATAATCCTAACTTTTCCCTGATTTTTTCCGGTATTGCATCCTTATGCAGCATGATCGCAATTGTGTGAAGCCGTACATAAGGTATCGACATATAAAGCTTTCCACCCATCTCGTTGCTTTCCTCTCCCCAAGAATTTTTTGTCAGATAAAATCTCTTGCCGTTCTGATCAACCACCGTTCCCACAATATGCATCAGGTGATCGTCTGTGGTAGAGTAATTCTCAAAACTCTCCTGCCTGATTTCCTGTGTAATCACCTTTTCCTTTACCGGGGATTTTGATTCCTCTTCAGGAATACTTTCCTCTTCCGGTACGATGGCTACACCATTTGTATGGGAAAAACTTTCCTCCGATATATCGCCATCCCAGCAAACTGTATATCTATTATTGAGAGCATAATCCATAACCTCTAATAACTCATCGATGGGCAGATTATAATACTCGTCAAACGACCAGTTATCAGGAACCTCGAGTGCAAACGCAGAATAGAAAGGAGCATGAGAATAAGAAGTTATTTCTATGTAATCTTCCGGATCGAATCCCATTGATCCGGCAAATTCAAAAGGGGTATAAGATTCTTCTTTATAATTAAATGATTCAATATCATCACCCAGATAAACATCCAGGATTGCCTCATACGCTTTTCCCCAGACCGGACTGAGTTGTCTGTTCTTCAACAATCCGTCAAGAAATCCTTTCAGCACCGAAAAGAGTTCACTATGATTATGTGTATCCGACCCATAATTCAATCCCGGGTATACCTCATCAGGGACAAATCCATGTTCCTTTACAACATTGATAACATCATGTGCCTGGCCACCCTGGCCAAAATTTGTCTTCCCGTGAAACCTGACATAATTTTCTGCTTTTTGTATATACGCATAACGTACAAAATACATCTCCGATAAATCCATAGACTCTTCGCCCATCCGGATCAGCTCCGATTCAATAAACGAAGTTGTGGCAAAACTCCAGCATGTGCCAGTTCTTTGCTGGCTCTTTACTGAAGTGTTTTTTATCTCATCTACTTTACTGAATTTATAGCCGGAAGGATCCTGGGCTGAAAGGTAAATAATGCCGGAAAAAAGAAAAATTGAAATGATAATAATAAAATAAATTTTTGATTTCATGATGTGAGAAAATGTTTGTTATAAATAAAAATAAAGATAATACATGATAATTTAAAACCAAATACCATACTTCCGGGTCCAGCCGTAGTTAAACGGTTTCGTTTTACTCATTAAGTTCCTCCTAAATTACTTTAGTTAACTTATTCGTGAAACAGGACAATACAACCCCTTCGCTCCGCTTCCATTACAAAAGTTTCTTCACTACTACGGGTTGTTCCGACCCTGGGTCCTGCATCGGTACTCTTACTCTTGTGGTTCTTCCACTTGAGTTTCTCCCTTACCATCAGCACGACAGGTTCCCAAGTTCCGCACATAAGCCTGTATTAAGTTCATGCCACCTTTATGCCGGATGCCGCATGAGCAGTAAACAGGTGCCCCTCATGCTTATCCCAGGTTAACGACTCCCCCCTGGTTTTGACATCGTCCATACGCTTTTGACACTTCATCAGTGGTTTACTTTCGTTCATCTCCTTAATACATACCTGATCTCTTAATCAAGACCTTTTCCATGTCGCTCACTACATCAACTCTTAATTGATGCAGCACAAGGTGGTTTGAAGCCTGTGCCTGTACACCGGCTCCGAGGGGCCGTCCCTCATCTTATGTGTAGCTCCGCTGAACAGAATGGCTGCTGTTTGCGTTCTTGGCACACTGTCGTCTGCATACCTCACTAAATAACTCTCCCCAATAAACTCTGATTTAATCGAAACATACCACTCATCCAACACTTCGTGCAGATAGATATTACTCAGCAACGGTGATATATTGCCCCCTTGTGGCATACCCTTATCTGTCTTCCTTAATTGCCCTTCTTCCATCACTCCCGCTTTGAGCCATTTATCTATCTGCCGCTGTATCACTCCATCTCTGACCCCTTTGTCCAAAAATGCCCGCAGTGTCTCATGCTGATGACTACGCAAAACTCGCTTCCGGCTGTTGGTCAAACTTTGCCGGACAGCATTTGAACCTGTTGGGTTCCTACGAATGGTTTCAAAAAACTTCTATCCCCCTTTCACGGGTTTTCTTGTCGCAATCACTCATTACCCAAAATCCACACCAACCGAGAACTGAGAACCGAGAACCATTTAATCCTTCGCCACTCCACCTGACACAATAAATTTCATTGCCTCGGCAGGCGGAATATTAACCGGCCTGACCAGTTCTTTCGGCACAATGAAAAGCTCTCCTGAAAAGTTGTAGCTATGTGGAAAATAAACGGCCACTTTTTCTTTCAGATCCAGATCACTCAGGTCCTTCTGTGTAATAAATCCCATCTTCTCAAGATTGGAAATGGTGTTAACGATCACCAGCACAGGCTGGTTAAATTTCCTCTCCTTCCCGACAAAGGCCGTCAGCAGGTCTCGGATCGAGGAATAAATCACTTTGACCAACGGTGCTTTGGTAATCACCCGCTGAACAAGCATCTTAAATGGCCGCGCAATGATCGTCTGCCCGATCAGACCCAACAATGTAATAAAGACAAAAAGTACCACGATGCCTAAACCCGGAATGCTAATATCCAGGAATCTCTCAATCTGCTTCATGATGAATCCATCAATGGCCGTGAAGAGGACATAAATAATATAAACTGTGATTCCCAAAGGAACAATGTAGATCAGTCCCTGGAAGAAGTAAGACATGATTTTTTTCATATTCTTAATTATTAATGATTTGCTACAGCGTTTGGTAATGTCATAAATTCTTTAATCCCATCCTTTTCTTCTGTGATAATCCCTTTATCACCAGTTCATAGGAATGATCAATCCAGGAAAAGATTAAAGAATCCGGGATACTACCGTCTATCAGGATCGTATTCCAGTGTTTCTTGTTCATATGGTATCCCGGTATAATTGTTGCGTATCTTTCCCTTAGTTCAATAGCTTTTCCCTGATCACATTTCAGGTTGATGCTCAGGTCTCCCTCCAGGTCGGTAAGCGCAAACATCCTGTCCATGACCTTGAAAACAAGTGTCGTTTCATCAAAAGGAAAACTTTCTGTCGCTCCCTTCTTTGACAGGCAATATTCTCTCAATTCCTCGATGTTCATTACTATTTATAACCCTTACCTTTTATTGAAAGTGATGTTAATCTAAAATTATTACGGACTAAATGCATCCACTATATGTTCAATAAGAATCTCTTCATGTTTATACACAACAAATATCACATCAAACCTCACTTCCATGTCAATATCTTTTTTCATCATATATGCTTCTGTTGCCTCAATCAGGTAACGTTGTTTACCTGATTTAACTATATCTCCGGGTCGTTCATCACTCCAGAAGGATCTTGTCTTCACTTCAACGATTACTAAAAGCGGGTCTTTTTTTGAAATGATGTCGATCTCTTTCTTTTTATATCTGAAATTGGTGAATAATATCTCGTAACCATGATCTTTCAGGTATTCAGCAGCAATTTCCTCACTTTTCTTACCTTTTTCAATATGCTTCGCCATGTTTTCTATTGTTTTTTCAATATGTGATTGAATAAATTTTTTATAAAAATAGTGCTATCTTTTTTAATATTGGAATAATGAAATACTGGAATGTTGGAATATAGGGTTCGCAGCAACCGATAACCAATAACCAGGAACTAATTCCCCCCGGTTGACAATCCAGCCTTCACTGAAGTTCCGGCTGGCAAGCGGATTCGACTGTTGCACCCTTTATTACTATAACTGCCGGTTAACAACCCTGCCTACCGGCAGGCAGGCGGCAAAACTTTCACACTTCTTTAACCTCAAACCTTCTTCTATTGTAGCAACTGCGACCATTGCGACCCTGCAACTTTGTATCCCTGCATCCTTTTCACCTCTATTCTTGTCTGGATAGAAATGCGGCGCGCGCAACGAGATAATTCTCATCCACGTTTCCGCATGCCCCCCTGCGATCCCGGACGGTCGGATTTCCCGAGTACCGGTTCTGACAATAACGATTATAAAAGTAATTACACCCAAAGTCTTTCCCTGGAAACTGAAGCTTAAATGCTGGCTCATATACACCCCAAATCTCCAAGGTTTACTTAAGGTTTAGACTTATGACCTATGCTCAATCGGTTCTGTGCCCGATGGCATTGTCGGTGCCCGCTATTTGCCCAGAGCCCCTTTGCCTGCATCAGGTGTTACGTTACTGCAGTATATCAGTGGACATTACTCCTCCTTCATCGCTCATACGAATTCATGCGCCAGACCAATATCCTCTTGTCTTCTCCAGATTCGCCGTCGTCGACAAGTCTTTGCAGGTTGCCGCCAGCCCCTGCTGGAAATCGGCCCTTCCCGACTTTATTCCCTGCAATCTCTGTATAAGTGTCCAGACCCCCACCCCGCCCTGTACCTCCGGTGCTCTCGCCCATTTCTTCCCGGAAGTCTCCGGCCTCACCTCACTAAAAACAGGTTCGGCTCACAAAACAATCCCTGATATGCAACTTTAACAGGGGGCTCCTTTCGGGGGTGCAGTCATTCTCTAATGTTTGGACTCTCATACTTGCTTGGCCTCCATGTTGTACCCACCATGGTAACTCTGTTTTTATCCAGGCGGACAGGCCGTTTACACCACCCTATCCTGGTTGGTTATCTGCCCCAGCCTGTGGTATCGCTACATGCCCGACATGGGCAATTGGCATGACTGGACTTTCACCAGTTAGATTGCAGCTTTGTCGGCTGCTCCCCTTAGCCTCAGCCTTGCCCTGTGAAATGCAAAGCAATTTTGCAAGCAAAATTATTTCACAGGGCGAGCCTTAGCCTTCTTATATTGCAACCATTGCGACAATTTAAACCATTGAAGCCACTTCATCTGATGCATTAACAAACCTTGTTGAAAGTTCTCCCCTTACAACCTATGACATCTTATTTTCTTAATTATCTTTGTCAGATTATACCGACTCATAATCGACAACAGAGGCAGGTTCCATGAAAAAATACAAACGTCACCTTATTACTGCCGCACTGCCTTATGCAAACGGACCTGTACACATTGGCCATCTTGCTGGCGTATATGTCCCGGCTGACATTTATTCCAGGTATCTCCGTCTGAAGAGGGAGGACATCATTTTTATCTGCGGTTCAGATGAACATGGTGTACCGATAACCATCAAAGCCAGGCAGGAAGGTATAAGCCCTCAAAAGATTGTCGATAAGTACCACCAGCTCAACAAGGAATCCTTTGAAAAATTTGGTATCTCCTTCGATATCTATCACCGTACCACTCATCCTACACACCACCAAACTGCTTCTGAGTTTTTTAAAACATTATTGGATAAGGGAAAGTTTACTGAAAAAACCACCCGGCAGTATTATGATCCGGAAGCCAGCCAATTCCTGGCCGACAGGTATATCACCGGAACTTGTCCACGCTGTAATTATAACCACGCTTATGGCGACCAGTGTGAAAATTGTGGGAGTTCATTAAGCCCCACGGATCTCATCAATCCAAAATCAACCATCAGTGGCAGTCAACCCTTATTAAGAGAAACAAAACACTGGTATCTTCCACTGGATAAATATGAACCATTTCTTAAAAAATGGATCCTTGAAGAGAATAAACACTGGAAAAGCAATGTTTATGGTCAGTGCAAATCCTGGCTTGATGGAGGTCTTGAGCCAAGGGCCGTTACCCGTGATCTTGAGTGGGGAATTCCCGTTCCTGTTGAAAGAGCAAAAGGAAAGGTTCTCTATGTCTGGTTTGATGCACCCATCGGATATATTTCTGCCACCAAGGATCTGACCAAAGAATGGGAGCTCTACTGGAAAGACAAGGAAACCCGGATGATTCATTTTATCGGAAAAGATAATATTGTTTTTCATTGTATCATCTTTCCTGCTATGCTGAAAGCAGAGGGCACCTTCATCCTGCCTGAAAATGTTCCCGCCAATGAATTCCTAAACCTGGAAGGTGATAAAATCTCAACATCCAGGAACTGGGCAGTCTGGTTACATGAATATCTTGAAGAATTCAAAGACAAGCAGGATATATTAAGGTATGTATTGTGTGCCAGCGCACCCGAAACCAAGGACAATGATTTCACATGGAAAGATTTTCAGGCCAGAAATAATAATGAACTTGTTGCTATTCTCGGTAATTTTGTTCACCGCACACTGGTACTGACACATAAATATTTTGATGGGAAAACACCCGAATTAAAAAATCCGGATTCATATGATTCCAGAGTACTTGATGAAATATCAGCCATCAGGGGAAGGGTTGAATCCAACCTTGACCATTTTCGTTTCAGGGATGCCCTGAGAGAGGCGATGAATCTTGCAAGGTTAGGTAATAAATACCTTGCAGATACTGAACCATGGATATTGATTAAAACCGATAAGGAAAAGGTAGGCACTATCTTGAATGTATCATTGCAGATCACAGCCAACTTGTCTGCCCTGATTGAACCATTTATTCCCTTCACAGCAAAGAAACTGGTTGGATTTTTAAATATCAGCCCTGTAAAATGGTTTGAAATCGGGTCAAAAGAGATTTTGAAACCCGGCCATGAAATCAACCAGCCGGAACTTCTGTTTGAAAAAATTGATGACACGATTATCCAGGCACAACTTGATAAACTCATAAAAATTAAGAAAATGAATGAATCAGCAGCATCCAGTCTTGAACCTGCACTTCAGGACATCAGCTTCGAAGAATTCAATAAAATGGACATCCGCACAGCGGTCATCCTGGAAGCAGAAAAAGTACCTAAAACGGATAAACTCCTTAAAGTCGTTGTGGATACCGGGTTGGATAAACGGACTGTGATCACCGGGATTGCTGAATTTTTCAAGCCCGAAGATCTGCCCGGAAAACAGGTTTGCGTACTGGCAAATCTGGCTCCACGGACAATCAGGGGAATTGAATCACATGGTATGATTCTCCTTGCAGAGGAACCGGATGGTAAATTTATTTTTGTAGTCCCTGAAGAAAAAACAAATCCGGGATCTGTTGTTAAATAGGTGTTTTAGTATTTCAATATCCAGGCTGAGCTCATGCCGGGTAGTTTTCTCAATTCAACCAATGTCTGACTGGCTTCCTGCTTGTTATCAAAGCTTACAGCCGACACCCGGAAATACTCACTTTCAGCAGACAAGATCCGTGCATGGTAACCCTGATCAATTAATCTTTTCATAAGCATCCTGGCATTTCCGAATTCCTTAAAACTTCCGGTTATAATATGATATTCGGTTGGGAAAAACTCAATAACTTCTGATTCTGATGTTTGGCCAATCCCAGCCTGCTGAATAGTCATTTCATTTTTTACCGGCATTTTACTGCTTGCTTCTTCTGTTTCTTTGAATAAACGAAACCCGGTATAATCAAAATATCCTGTTTTTATTGGTACCAGAACCATGGCTGCCAGGATGGAGGCTGCAATACCTGAATAGACCAGTCGCCTGATCTTTTTCCTGCGGTTCATGCCTGACATCTCTGATGAAATATAACGGGAAGAACCCTGAACAACCGATTGGTACATTGACCTGATATAAACATCAGAAAGGCCGTATGATTCAAGTAAAAAGTTGGTACTCAGCTCAGACTGAAATTGCAGTTTTTTGTGTTTATCCGGGTAAAAGAACCCGATTTCATCAATTGTAAATTTGTCACCCGATCCTGTTGTCTTCAATAATTTATCAGCATATGTAACAACAATTTTTTCGGCATCTTTATACCCCAAACCGGTTTTCCTTGAAATATGACCAATAAGCAATCCGTCATTGTGGCTTAAATTCCTGTTAAAAAGAATGGATTTAGAAGGTGGTGAGATGACCTTTTTCATTTCATTCACTTCAGCAGACTTATAATTGGCTATAAATCCGCCAAGACCGGGAATGATCACACAGTCATGAAGAAGTAAAAGTTCCTTGATATATATCTCTACATTCATAACAGTTAAACAAATGTAGTAAAATTTTCCTGGTTTAACCGGGAGCCATCTCTTTAAAAATTCCTTTTAAATTATGCTGAATCTTCAACGTAATAAATCTGCAAGAAATAAACAATTTATGAATTTAAATTTAATTTGACTATACAATTATTATTTTTGTACGTGTTGTTCACTTAAACCATAAATACTAATATATAGATATTTGTAGATTTGTCCTCCCAAGAACCATGGATAAGTTCCATAAAATATATATTTCTATTACGTCACTATTTTTATTGCACAACAGTTTATTTATATTCTCTTTTTAATATCAGAACATGAAAAAAATAAGTGTGGTAGACCTTTCGGGTCAGTATATCAGGATCAGGAAGGAAATCGATGAAGCAATCCAGGGAGTTCTGGATTCTGCTTCATTTATTTATGGCCCTGATGTAAAACTCTTTGAGGAAGAACTCATGAATTACCTGAATACCGGTCAGGTTATCACATGTGCCAACGGTACGGATGCTTTACAGGTAGCCTTGATGTCTCTCGGTCTGGAGCCAGGTGATGAGGTGATCACAACTCCATTTTCATTCATTTCCACCATTGAAGTGATCCGTCTGTTAAATCTTACACCTGTTCTGGTTGATATTCGTCCTGATACCTTTAACATTGATGAGAGCTCAATTGAAAAAGCAATTACTGAATGTACAAAAGCAATTATACCGGTTCACCTGTTTGGACAGTGTTGCAGAATGGAAACCATCAAAGATATAGCTGCCAGGCATCATTTATATATCATTGAAGATGCGGCCCAGGCAATGGGAACAGAATATCTTTTCAGTGATGGTTCCGTAAAAAAGGCAGGTACCATTGGTCATATCGGCTGTACATCATTCTATCCCAGTAAAAACCTCGCCTGTTACGGGGATGGTGGAGCATTATTTACCGACAATGAAAAACTGGGTTTAAAGATCAGATCTATTATCAATCATGGACAACGTAAAAAATATTTTTATGAGGATATTGGAGTTAATTCAAGACTTGACAGCATTCAGGCAGCTATCCTGAGAGTTAAACTGAAATATCTTGATGAGTTTAATAACGACAGGATCAATGCAGCTGCTTATTATAACCGGGCATTTGAACCATATACATACATTCTGACACCATTCCGTGCAGATTACTCAACCCATACTTATCACCAGTATACAATTACCTTACTGGGTTGTAGCCGCGACAGCCTTCATGAATATCTGAAAGAGCATGACATCCCTACAATGATTTATTACCCGCTCCCATTCCATTTGCAAAAAGCCTATGCCGATCTGAATTATAAAGAAGGTGATTTCCCGGTTTCAGAAGAAATTTCAAATAGTGTATTATCCCTGCCCATGCATACAGAACTCGACGAAGAGCAGCTTGAGTATATCACACGGCATGTCATCCATTTCATAAATAATTGCAAATCAAAATAATATGGACAATAAAAAATATTTTGCTCATGAAACTGCAGTCATTGACGAAGGTTGCGAAATTGGAAAGGGTACCAAAATATGGCATTTTTCACATGTAATGACTGGTGCGAAAATCGGAGATAACTGTAATCTCGGACAAAATGTCCTGGTTTCAACTTATGTTATCCTCGGCAATAATGTAAAAGTTCAGAACAATGTTTCTATTTATACAGGTGTGATTTGTGAGGATGATGTTTTTCTCGGACCATCAATGGTGTTTACAAATATTTTAAATCCCAGAAGCCAGGTAATCAGACATGATCAGTATATTCAGACGATGGTAAGAAGAGGGGCCACAATCGGGGCTAATGCAACCATTCTTTGTGGTCAGGAAATCGGCGAATTTGCATTCATTGGTGCCGGATCTGTACTCACCAGGGATGTAAAACCTTATTCTCTTGTCGTCGGAAATCCTGCCCGGCACATAGGATGGATGAGTGAGTACGGACACCGGTTATTTTTTGACGATAAAGGAGAAGCTATTTGCCCCGAAAGCAAAGAAAAATATAAATTAATTGACGGACAGGTTAAAAAAATCAGTTAAAACATGGATACAGCTTCAGGATTAAATTTTGCAATCATTGGTGTGGGAGGTTATATCGCCCCAAGACACATTAAAGCAATAAAGGAAACAAAAAATAACCTTCTTGCTGCACTTGACATATGCGACAGTGTTGGGATTATTGACAGTTATTTTCCTTATTCTGATTTCTTTGTCGAATTTGAAAGATTTGACCGGCACATAGATAAACTGAGACGAACAGATAAAAAAATTGATATTGTCAGTATATGCTCACCTAATTACCTTCATGATTCTCACATCCGTTTTGCCTTGCGCAGCGGGGCTCACGCGATTTGCGAAAAACCACTGGTTTTAAATCCATGGAACATTGATGCACTGGAAGAATATGAAAATGATACAGGCAAAAAGGTATATAATGTGCTTCAACTGAGGCTTCATTCGGCTATCCAGGCCCTGCGCCGGAAAATCCAGAAAGGCCCGAAAAATAAGAAATATGATATTCAGCTGACATATATTACCAGTCGTGGAAACTGGTATCACTTTTCATGGAAGGGTGACACACAAAAATCCGGTGGGATTGCTACCAATATCGGTGTTCATTTTTTTGATATGTTAACCTGGATATTCGGGGATGTGAAAGAAAATATCACACATATTTCAAAACCCGATAAATCATCTGGTTTTCTCGAACTTGAAAAAGCAAGAGTGCGGTGGTTCCTGAGTATTGATTTTAACGATCTTCCCGAACAAACAAAAAAAGAAGGAAAACGGACATACAGGAATATCCTTATCGACAATGAAGAAATTGAATTCAGTGGTGGTTTTTCTGAACTGCATACGGAAACTTATCGTGAAATACTTGCCGGAAAGGGATTTGGACTTACAGAGGCTAAGAATTCAATCCAAACAGTTTATGCAATTCGCAACTCAGAACCAATGGGTTGTGTCGGATACTATCACCCGATGTGCAGAAATATCGCATTATAAAAGATATAGAAAGTTCAACAGGTTATGCAATTATATGATGCAAGTTGTTAAATATCAATGTTTTATATAAAGCTTTGCCGTTGGTACTGCTTTGTATACACCTGATTAGGAACATTGTACTTTTTAATTATACGACAAGCTAAAGTTTAAATACAGACAATAAAACAATGTACAGGGAACTGGTTGATAAAAAAGCAAAAATGGCCTTGATCGGACTCGGTTATGTGGGATTGCCAATTGCCCTTGAATTCGCGAAAAAAGTATCTGTTATCGGATTCGACCTCAATCAGGAAAGGATCAATCTTATGCAAAAGGGAATAGATCCGAGTAATGAGCTGAATTCGGAAGCATTTAAAGGATGTGACATTAAATTTACATCTGATCAAAATGATATCAGGGAGGCGAAATGTTATATTGTCGCTGTTCCTACTCCCATCGATGTACATAAACTGCCGGATCTCAAACCACTTCTGACAGCAACAGAGATTGTTGGTAAGGTCCTTAAGGAAGGAGATCATGTCATTTATGAATCAACCGTATACCCCGGCTGTACTGAAGAAGATTGTGTACCCATCCTTGAAAAGAATTCAGGATTAACATATATCAAACATTTCAAGGTTGGATACTCCCCTGAACGGATCAATCCGGGAGATAAAGAACATACTCTTAAAAAAATTATTAAGGTTGTTTCCGGTTGCGATGAATCCTCAGTTAAAGAAATAGCAATGATCTACGAATTGATCATTGAAGCCGGTGTTTACAAAGCCAGCTCAATAAAGGTGGCAGAAGCAGCAAAGGTTATTGAAAATACCCAGCGGGATATCAATATTGCCTTCATGAATGAATTATCAACGATATTTCATAAAATGGACCTCAACACCTATGAGGTTCTCGAGGCAGCATCCACCAAGTGGAATTTTCTTAGGTTTTATCCCGGACTGGTAGGCGGTCATTGCATTGGTGTAGACCCCTACTATCTTTCTTATAAAGCAAAACAATACGGGCATCACGCACAAATCATTAATGCCGGAAGAGCCATCAACGATAGTATGGGTTATTATATCGCCGACCAGGTTTTAAAAAAACTTATCCCCCTCACCCGGGATATCCAGCAGAGTAAGGTGCTCGTTATGGGAATTACATTTAAAGAAAATGTGACTGATCTTCGTAATTCACGAACTATCGACCTGATTAATGAACTCCGGTCTTTTGGATTAAATGTCGATATTGTTGATCCCAGAGCATCAACTGAAGAAGTGAAATACGAATATGGGCTGGAACTTAAAGATCGGCCAACACCACCATATCAGGCTGTCATTGTGACTGTTAACCATAAAGAATACCTTGAGCTGGAAGAAGATTACTTCTCATCTCTTGGTAACAAAAACCTTTTGTTAGTCGATGTAAAGGGTATATATAAAAAAAGGATAAAACAATTAAATTACTGGAGCCTTTAATTAATGAAAGATTTAATACTTGTAACCGGAGGTACAGGATTTATCGGATCTCACACTGCTGTCGAACTCATGAATGCCGGGTATGAAGTTGTGATCATCGACAATCTTTCAAATTCAACTGAAGAGGTTCTCGACGGGATCAAAATGATTACCGGGAAAAAACCACTTTTTGAAAAATTTGACCTTTGTGATATTAATTTACTGGAGGATTTTTTTAAGCGTTACCCAATGCTCAAGGCAGTTATTCATTTCGCTGCCTTTAAATCCGTAACCGAATCAGTCGAGCACCCCCTAACCTATTATGAAAACAATATCATGTCCCTTATCAACCTGCTTAAGCTAATGGTTCAATTCGGGATCAGTTATTTTGTCTTTTCTTCATCATGTACTGTTTATGGAGAGCCTGATGAGCTGCCGGTGACCGAGAATTCACCATTCAAAAAACCAAACTCGCCCTACGGGAATACCAAGCAGATTTCAGAAGAAATCATCAACGACATCATCAGGGCAAACTATCCAATAAAAGCAATCTCGCTCAGATATTTCAATCCGATTGGAGCACACCCATCCGGCTTTATAGGAGAATTACCTATAGGTATACCAGGTAACCTTGTTCCTTTTGTCACACAAACAGCTATTGGCATCCATAAGGAATTATCTGTTTTTGGTAATGATTACAACACACCGGACGGTTCCTGTATAAGGGATTATATTGATGTAATCGATCTTTCAATAGCACATATAAAAGCAATAGAAAGATTGTTGCTAAAAAAGAATAAATCTGATTATGAAATTTTTAACCTTGGAACAGGAAAGGGTATTTCAGTTATTGAAATGATCAGGGCTTTCGAAAAAGCTACAAACGTCACAGTGAATTATAAAATAACAAGCCGCCGGCCCGGTGATGCGGAACAAATCTGGGCCGATACTTCATATGCAAATAAAGAACTTGGATGGAAAGCTGAAACAACTCTTGCAGATACTCTTCGATCAGCCTGGAAATGGGAACAGTATTACCGTAAAAAAATCTAATAAAAAAATCCGGATTATTAACTGATTTAACTACTATTTATGGAAAAAACCATTATCATAACCGGAGGTGCCGGTTTTATCGGATCGCATGTAGTCAGAAGATTTGTTCAACAATACGAACATTACCGTATTATCAACCTTGATCTTCTTTCTTACGCCGGGAATCTTGAGAACCTGAGAGATATCGAAAATGCAGAGAATTATCTTTTCATTAAAGGAGATATTGTTGACGGAGCATTCATCCTTGATGTTTTCCAGCAATATCAACCTGATGCTGTTATCCATCTCGCTGCTGAATCACATGTCGACAGATCTATCATGGATCCCCTCGCCTTTCTAAATACAAATGTTCTGGGTACAGTTAACCTGCTGAATGCATGCAGATCAATATGGAAATATCCTTTTAATAATAATTTATTCCTTCATGTTTCTACCGATGAAGTTTACGGATCACTTGGCAGTACAGGCAATTTTACGGAACAAACAGCTTATGATCCCCGCAGTCCTTATTCCGCCTCAAAAGCCAGCTCCGACCACATGGTAAATGCATATTATCATACATACAATATCCCGATTATTATATCCAATTGTTCAAATAATTATGGCTCTTATCAGTTCCCCGAAAAATTGATACCCCTTGCTATAAATAATATCAAAAATGAAAAACCGGTTCCTGTTTACGGTAAGGGTGAAAATATCCGTGACTGGCTTTATGTTATTGATCATGCCAGGGCCTTAGACCTTCTTTTCAACAAGGGAACACGTGGTGAAAAATATAATATTGGCGGCAATAATGAATGGAAGAATATTGACCTGATCCGGCTCCTCTGTGACATCATGGACAAGAAACTAAAACGCCCGGAAGGAACTTCCTCACAGCTAATATCCTTCGTTAAGGATCGCGCAGGACATGACTTCAGGTATGCCATCGATGCATCAAAAATTATGAATGAACTGGGATGGAAACCATCCGTTCAGTTCAGCGAAGGATTGGAAAATACAGTCAATTGGTACCTTGATAACGAGGTATGGCTTAACCATGTTGTTTCAGGAGAATATCAGAAATACTACGAGAAACAATATCTGAAAAGATAATCAGTTTACAATATAGTCGCAGGTCTGCAGGGTTGCAATGGTCGCAATATAAGAAGGCTAAGACTCGCCCTGTGAAATAATTTTGCTTGCAAAATTGCTTTGCATTTCACAGGGCAAGGCTAAGGCTAAGGAAAAATAGGGGTTAAAATGATGCAGGGCTACAAAGTTGAAGGGTCACAATGGTCACAGTTGTTACAATAGAAGAAGGCTTAGGCAATAGGAGTGTGAAAGTGTAAAAGTGTGAAAGTTCTACCGCCTGCCTGCCAGTAGGCATGGTTTTTAACCGGCAGCTGTATTCACCAAGGGAGGCAATAGAAAAGTCCGGTTCCATAGTTATCAGGATAACCGGACACATTTACACCTGATCACGACATATCCCTGAATAAAAAGTTGATTTGTTAAAACCTCATTCAGAGTAATATAGCTTCTTTTAAAGCAAATTCTTTAAAAAAATCCAAAATTTATTTGTTTTTAAAATAAAATATACTACTTTTGTTATATATAAGTTTATATTATATAATCAAATTATGATATCAAGAGAATTACTCAAAGGATCGTTGAAGTCAATAGTATTGAAGTTATTGTCTGAACATGGAAGGATGTATGGTTACGAGATAACTCAGAAAGTTGAGATTTTGTCTCAGGGTAAAATAAAACTTACCTATGGAGCCCTGTATCCCATTCTGCATAAACTTGAAAAAGACGGGGATGTTATTACGGATTCGGAAACTGTGAATAACCGGATTCGGATATATTATCAACTATCCAATAAGGGGATGAGAACAGCAAAAGAGAAGGTAAAGGAACTGGAAGTATTTCTGGAAACAATTGGATCCCTGATTCAATCAAAACTTGCATTTATTAATGGCTGAACTCAGTTTGCATCAGATAGAACAAATCAGAAAAGATCTAAAAAGGGAAAGCATCAATTACTCCCATCTTTTGCATGATCTGCTGGATCATATTTGTTGCGATGTTGAATATGAGATGGACCGTGGAATCAGTTTCGAGGATGCTTATTCCAACGTAAAAAACTGGATAGGCAAAAACCGATGTAAAAAAATCCAGGAGGAAACTTTATTATTAACCGATAATACATACCGCTTTATGAAATCAATGATGAAAATTTCCGGAATTATATCTCCGGCCCTGCTGGCAGTGGGCGCACTCTTTAAAATCCAGCATTGGCCGGGTGGTGGTGTTATAATAACACTGGGATTTTTCCTGCTCTGCTGTTTCTTTTTACCTTCAGCCATTTATGTGCTTTATAAGGAAAATAAAGGGAAACGCTTCTTTCTTTATTTATCAGGCTTTATCAGTTTTTTTCCATGGATGGCCGGAACGTTGTTTAAAGTCCAGCACTGGTCAGGTGCAGGTGTCCTTTTAACGATCGGTATTGCTGCAACA
>CAZGOR010000003.1:0-43465 GCA_964527875.1 uncultured Bacteroides sp.
TCCTCTGCTTTCGATATCTTTGAGGTGGAATGTCTTTCAAAAGCCATCCTTGCATCTGTTACTGACATCCCACAGCCGTTATCCGTTACCTGGACAATCGTGCGTCCGGCATCTTTTAAAATGACAGTCACGGAAGTGGCACCAGCATCAACGGCATTCTCCATCAATTCCTTGACAACAGAAGCAGGTCGCTGAATGACCTCCCCTGCAGCTATCTGGTTGGCCACTGAATCCGGTAATAATCTTATAATATCTGGCATGTGTCAGAAGAAAAGAAGTAAATAGGATAATATTAACAGGAATATCAATATAATAACCATGCGGGATGTTGAATATGTTTTTGTCTTTCTTTTTCTAATATGATAGTTGGTAAAAGATCCCTTCCCCAGCGTTCTTTTGTATGAATTATCTAACTTTACACCCATTTTATGTTCAATCTGGTTGATCCTTTCCTGCAGCTTTTCCTTCCTTTCATCATAATATATAGGCTCATAATGAAATTGCCTGGGTTTGGCTAATCTGAAAAATCTGGGCATTCCCATAATTGTATATTTATTATGCAAAATTAATCATTATCATAGTTCTTTTCCACACATTTTACAGAATAATGCATCCGGATCATTTTGCGGATTTTGACATCCGGGGCAAATTTTTACCTTTTTGTCCGCAGATTGTCTTGTCGATGCCACAAGTTCATACGTTACGATTCCTGTAGGAACAGCAATAATGCCATAACCAATGATCATGACGAAGCTGGCAATAAACTTACCGAAATCAGAGACAGGCGTCATATCACCATACCCGACGGTCGTCAGGGTTACAATTGTCCAGTAAATGCTTGCCGGGATACTGGTGAATCCACTGTATTCCCCTTCCACCAAATACATCATTGTACCGATAATCAGGACAATAGTGATGACCGCGAAAAGAAATACCAGAATTTTTACACGGCTTGCCTTTAATGCTTCAATAATGATCCTTGCTTCGTTGGAATAACGGGTGATTTTAAGTATCCTGAAGATTCTCAGCAGCCTGAGTCCCCTGATCACGGCAAATCCCATTGCTCCGGTAAAAATTACACCCAGATATGTTGGTATGATGGCCAGGAAATCAATGATGCCATAAAAACTGAAAATATACCTGAATGATTTGGTTGATGCCCAGATGCGGACAATGTATTCAATTGTAAACAGGATTGTGATGACCCATTCAATGAGTTTTAACCATGTGCCAAATCTTGAGTGAATCGTAGGGACACTCTCGAGGATTACAGCCATGACAGTGATGAGGATCAGGATGATCAGTACAATGTCAAATGCCTTTCCGGCAGGGGTTTCAGCTTCAAAGATGATTTCGTATAGTTTTTTCCTGTTATTCCGGTCCATAATAAAAAGTTTTTGATTATTTATAAAGAGTATAAATTACTGTTAAGATACCGATAATTTACAAAAAGTGTCATAAAGGATTATGAAGGGAAACTCGAAATGTCGAAAATCGAGAATCGAAACCTGCCTTCGGCAGGCAAATTCGAAATATCGAAAGTCGAAAATCGAAATAAAACCGAAAGAAGAAAAACGAAAAACGAAAAAAGAAACTTTAACCTTTTACAGGGTTAAGATATCGCATGATTGGATTCAACCAATTTTACAGGTGGTAATAAAAAGTGAAATCATTACCAGGGTTAAGATATTGCATGATTTGAATCAGATGGTTTCATTGATGGTTACTCATAGTCCAATCCTTAAAAGGGTTAAGATATTACATGATTTGAGTCTACTGGTTTAACTAATGGTTATGCATAGTTCAATCCTTAGCAGGATTAAGATATAATATTTGATTTCATCGTTTTTACAATATTGATTTATTGTTCAATACTTGCAAGGGTAATGAAATTGTATGATTTAGATTCCCCGGTTTTACTGATGATAGTATAGGATTTATTACTGTGAACAGTTGACAAATTATTATGTAAAAATAGAATCTGTATAAATATGTTAGTAAAGACCTACGCCTCCGCTGTCCATGGCATTTATGCCAACACCATCACTGTTGAGGTCAATCTTTCGCAGGGCATCAACTTTTTTATTGTTGGTTTGCCGGATAATGCTGTGAAGGAGAGTCAGCGGCGGATCGATGCAGCACTGAAGAATATTGGGTACGAGGTAAAGCGGAAGAAAGTGGTGATCAACCTGGCGCCAGCGGATATCCGCAAGGAAGGTTCAGCCTATGATCTGCCCCTGGCAATTGGAATCTTGGCAGCTTCTGAATTGTTACCAGTCAGACAGCTTGAGAACTATATTTTGATGGGAGAGCTTTCCCTGGATGGCACCCTGCAAAAGATCCGGGGAGCATTGCCCATGGCTATTAATGCAAAGGATAAAGGATTCAAAGGCATTATTGTCCCTGCTGAAAATGCACGGGAAGCGGCAGTAATTAAGGGAATAAACGTATATGGAATGAACAATATCAATGAGGTGATAAGCTTTCTTTCTGGACAAGGATCATTTGAGCCGGTACAGGTGGATATAGAAAAGGAGTTTTACAGCAATGTCAACAATTATGATACAGACTTTTCAGAGGTTAAGGGCCAGGTGAAGGTTAAGCGTGCCCTGGAAATTGCAGCTGCCGGGGGACATAACCTCATAATGGTTGGTCCGCCAGGTGCCGGTAAGACCATGCTGGCCAAACGTTTACCTGGCATACTACCACCGCTTTCACTGGAAGAAGCACTGGAAACAACAAAGATCCATTCCGTTGCCGGTAAAACAGAATATTATTCATCGCTGGTTACGAAACGGCCCTTCCGTGATCCTCATCATACGATCTCCGATATTGCACTCGTTGGTGGAGGTACTTATCCACAGCCCGGTGAAATCTCCCTGGCCCATAACGGTGTGTTGTTCATGGATGAACTGCCTGAATTTAAACGGAATGTTCTGGAGGTGCTTCGCCAACCGCTGGAAGGACGGATCATTACCATTTCAAGAGCAAAATTCACCATCGAGTACCCGTCCAGTTTTATGCTGGTTGCATCTATGAATCCGTGTCCCTGTGGTTATTATAACCATCCTGAAAGGGAATGTGTTTGTCCGGCCGGAGCAGTGCGGAAGTACCTGAACCGCATATCCGGCCCTTTGCTCGACCGTATCGATATTCATATCGAAGTTGTCCCGGTTCCATTCGATAAGCTGTCACAGATGGAGTCCGGAGAGAAGAGCCATATAATCAGGGAAAGGGTGACCAGTGCCAGGAAGATCCAGGAACACAGGTTCTCAGGATATAAGGGCATTCATTGTAATGCACAGATGACATCCAGGCTTATGAATATTTATTGTCGGCCAGATCATGCCGGACTTACCCTGTTGAGAAATGCCATGGAGAAGTTTGAACTCTCGGCTAGGGCATATGACAGGATATTAAAAGTCTCCAGAACAATAGCCGATTTGGATAGCAGCGATTATATCAAAGCTTATCATATATCTGAGGCGGTGAATTACCGGAATCTGGACAGGGAGGGGTGGGGTGGATGAATAGTTCCCAGTTCTTGGTTCTAAGTTCAAGGTGGGTTAAGGTTTTGGGTGTGGGGAATATGGTTCCTGGTTGCTGGTTTCTTGTTCCTTTTAAAAATCAATTGGAGACTGTCTAAAAAGTAGTATAAACCACAGAGTCCACAGAGTTTTCACAGAGTCCGCAGAGAAGTAACTTTCTTAATATCAAACCTCTGTGAACTCTGTTTAATCTCTGTTTCCTCTGTGGTTAAATGTTTTAATAGACTTTTTAGACAGCCTCATTGAAGGTTACAAGAATACAGTATAAGAAGGCTAAGCCGGACTCTTTTGATTCTAATTCTTGGATTCTCATTATTGCTTGAAAAAATAATTTTGAAAAATAAAATAATATTCTAAAATTTGTAATTCTATAATAATGCATGTGATATCTCACAAGCGCATAAGAGAGTTTATAAATGATCATCCTGACAGCAGAGTCTCACTGGGGAGGTGGTATAAAAGGATGAAAAAGGGAAAATTTAATAGCATAAATGAGTTAAGAAAAAAATTTTCAGATATGGACTACATTGGAAATGATCGATTCGTCTTTAATATCTCAGGTAATAAATACAGACTAATTGCAGTAGTTATTATTTCCACGCAGATTGTGTTAATTCGGTTTATCGGCACTCATGCAGAATATGATAGAAATAATTCAAATAAAATTTAATTAAATATGGCAGAACTGGAAAATGAAAAACAGTATGAGGTAATGCTTGAAAGGATTGAAGAGCTTCTTCCATTAGTAAGCAATGAAACACCTGTTACCGATCGTAATATGATTGAATTGGTCGTAATATCAAATCTGGTTGAAGAATATGAGGAGAAATACTATCCCGTTGAAATGCCGACGCTACCAGAAATTATAAGATATGAAATGGCAGAAAGGGGAATTACCCAGAAGGAACTGGCAGAACTTCTTGGTGTAAGTCCTTCCCGTATTAGCGAATACATGACCGGCAAAGCAGAGCCCACGCTAAAAGTGGCCAGGCTTCTGAATAAAAAACTGGATATTGATGCTGATTTTATCCTGGGTTAAGAGATCGGGGTTCTGGCAACAATGGAGCAAAAGTGCTAAGTTGTGAAGGGGTGGAAGTTACTGCCGATTGCTAATCGGCAGTTCTAATAGTGTGGGATGACACAGAAAAGTCCGCCCGCCCGTACCGAACGGTACGTTCCTGCCCGAATGACTCAGTCAGGCGGGCAGGCGGGGTTGCTAACCGGACTCTTTAGAGAGTTTATCCGATGAGTGGAAATTTCAAAGTAACCGTGGTTCCCTGGCCAGGTTGTGACCAGACTGACATGGTCCCGCCGTGTAGCCTGATAATGTGTTTTGAAAAGCTCAGACCTATTCCGCTTCCGTCTTTTTTCGTGGAAAAGAAAGGAGTAAAAATATCATCCAGATGCTCTGACGGTATTCCTCTTCCATAATCCCGAATGATGATGGAAACCTGGTTATCCTGGATAAAAGCAGAAATATCAATTTCCCTGTTTTTTATATCCTGCAATGCTTCAATAGCATTTTTGATAAGGTTGATCAGTACCTGTTTCAACAGGTTCCCATCCCCGTTGAGCAGAAGCCCCATTGGTTCTATTGTAACCTTGCATTGAATATACTTCTTTTTGAAATCATCCCGAAAGATCCCTGTGACTTCATCAATGATTTTTTTCAGGTCAATGGTATCTTTTGCGATCTCATCTATTCTGGCAATATCACGGTATTTCCGGACAAAATCCATTAAGGAGGTACTTCGCTGTTCGATCAGGCGGGTGTTGCTCTGGATATCATTAAATACGCCTCCTTCAATTTTCTCAGGCGGGATTTCCATAAGTGATCGGTCAATGGCATGGCTCAGTGTCCGGATGGGAGTAAGGGAGTTCATGACTTCATGGTTCAGTGCCCTGATCAGTCTTTTCCATGAGATCAGTTCCTGCTCATCCAGCTCGGTCTGCAGATCTTGCAGGGAAATAAGTTTCAGGGATTCATTGTCGAACAGGAATTCTGTCATTTTAATAAGCAGAGGAAATTGCACAGCCTTCTGTGTGATTGTAAGGATCTTCGATTGTCCCGGCTTCAAGGTCCTTAATGTTTTTTCGAATCCGGGATGAAGGGTATTCAAGGTTTTCAGTAACCGTAGTTCGTTGATATCGAGCAACTGCTGTGCGGCACGGTTGTAATGCACCACCTCTCCGTCTGGTTTGAAACTAAGAAGCCCGATATCGATATGGCTGATGATGAATTGCAGGTATCTGTATTGTTTTTCTTTATCTATCCTGGTATCCTGGATCAGCTGCCTGGTTTCATTGATTACCTGTGCCAGTTCCCTGAAACTGCCGGTCCTGTCCCCGGGTACCAGGGAAAAGGATGAATCCTGGTCCTGAAGGGAGACAAAAAACCTGGATAGTTCACGGTTGGTCCTGTTTACATACCGTATCAATAACAGTACCTGGATGATCAGTACTGATCCGAGAACGATCAGGGTGTATATATTGGGTGGAGCATCCATCTCTATAGCAAGCCATAAGCAGTTGACCAGGATAAGCAATACTCTTATGATAACCTGTAGGTAAAACCGTCTAAAGACCATGTTTTTCAATTTTTGAATAAAGTGTGGTTCGCGAGATATCGAGCAGCCTGGCAGCCTTACTGACATTCCCGCGGGTTTTTTCAAGAGCCTGTATCAGGACTGATTTTTCGATATCTGCAAGGCGTAGATTTCCTGATCGGGGAATAAAAGATTTTTCCGGGCCGGCTATTTGGAAGTCCTCCCGTTCCAGGATACCGGTTTCATTCAGTACCACTGCCTTTTCAACCATGTGCTTGAGTTCCCTGATGTTGCCGGGCCAGTGGTAAGCGGCCAGTGAATCATATGCTTTCCCGCTGACCCTGAATTTTGATTTATTGTATTTCTGCTCAAATTTCCTGAGGAAATAATCCAGCAGAAGGGGGATGTCTTCAAGCCTCTCACAAAGGGACGGTATCCTGATCTCGATGGTATTGATCCGGTAATACAGGTCTTTCCTGAAAACATTATTACTGATCAGCTCTTTCAGGTCACTGTTGGTGGCCGTAATTAACCTGGTATCAATCGGCACCTGCAGGTTTGAACCGACCGGGGTAATGGTGTTTTCTTCCAGTACCCGCAATAGTTTTGACTGGATGTTCATAGACAGGTTCCCGATCTCATCGAGGAACAGGGTGCCGCCCGATGCCACCTCAAACCGCCCGGTGCGGTCCTCCCGTGCATCGGTGAATGCTCCCCTGACATGTCCGAACATCTCGCTTTCGAAAAGGGATTCATTCAGGGAACCCATATCAATTCCGATGAAGTTATTATCTGACCTTGGGGAGAGCCGATGTATTTCCCTGGCAATCAGTTCTTTACCGGTACCATTTTCGCCTGTGATCAGGATGCTGACATCCGAAGCTGCTGCTTTTCTGGCCAAATCCAGCACCTCGGTCATACCAGGCGAGGCCCCGATCAGGGAATCAAATTGCCTGCTGATATCATCATGTAAAAAACGACGGATATTTTTGAGATTTTTGACTTCATTTCTTGATTGGCTCAGTTTATAAGCTGAAGTTACCGTGGCAAACAATTTTTGCGGATCCCAGGGTTTAACAATGAAATCCGTGCCTCCTTCCTGCATGGCCCTGACAGCCAGGTTGATATCCCCATATGCCGTGATAAGTATCACAACAGCAAAAGGATCGCACTTTAATATTTCCTTCAGCCAGTGTATCCCCTCCTGTCCTGAAGTGGCACCAGGAGTAAAGTTCATGTCCAGCAACACAAGTTCAACCGAATTATTTTCTAACATTGAGGGAATCAACTCCGGGTCATTTATAGTTATGATGTTCCCGAAATCATATTTCAAAAGCTGTTTCAATGATTCCAGAATATCCCTGTTGTCATCAACAATGAGTATGGTTCCCTTTCTCACAAGGCTGCAGGTTTTGGATTCCCGGTAAAGGTAATAATAATTGTTCAGAATGCGTCACAATATGTCGGATATTGGACAATAATCAGCTGTTTTATTTGCGCAAAAATTATATTAACAACCTATTAATCAATTGCTTAGTAACATTGGAATGTGAATTGTCACGTATGTATAATTTGTTATCTTTAACTTGAGAATACACCTATGTTCAGAAACTATCTTTTATCAGCCTTCAGGCACCTTATCAGGTACCGTTCAGTGAGTATTTTCAATATAATCGGTCTGTCGCTGGGAATAGCCGTTTGCGTGATCATCTTTCTGTACGTCCGGTTCGAGACCAGTTTTGATGACTATCATCCCGATGTCGACAGGGTCTATCGTATCGAAAAGATCTCTAATATTTATAACGAAATAGAAAAATACGCAGCCATTCCAAGATTCATCGGTGATGAGGTTGGGCAGTATGAAGAGGTGGAATGCATGGGAAGGATAGGTCCCTGGAGGTCCAGTGTAGTCCGGTATGGCGATATTGCTTTCAAGGAAACTGGTATATTCTCTGTTAATCCCGGGTTCTTCAGGATATTCGGGATCGGGGTACTGGAGGGAACACCGGAAGCCAGTATGAGTCGGCCATACACTGTCGTAATCACTGAGTCTACTGCACATAAGTATTTCGGGGATAATTCCGGGTTGGGCAAAACGATCCGGATAGATACCAATTATTTTGAGGTAGTGGGGATTATAAAAGATTTTCCATACAATACCCATGCACGGCTCAATATAATGTTTTCAGAAATCTCTCTGTATACCATGGTTGACATGCCGGAAGAGGTAAGGCGGGGCAATCATCTGCCTACCTATATCAGGCTTCATCCATGGGCTGACCCGGATGAATTCGAAAACAGGATATATGATCTGGCCCATGAACTGGACCCGGAAATGTATGAGATGCGGGGAGAGGACATGAAATGTTTTTTGAGGCCAATAAAGGATATTCATCTCCATGCCAATCAATTGAAATGGGATGTAGAACCGGGGGGTAATCCCATGTTCCTGTACCTTGTTTCAATCATCGGGTTGTTGATTCTGTTGATTACCTGTTTTAACTTCATGAACCTGTCTACTGCCCAGTATTCTGCAAGGAGCCTGGAAGTAGGCATCCGGAAAACCACCGGGGCCAGCAGGCAAAAACTCATCCGTCAGTTCCTCGGTGAATCAATAATGGTGGCTGTAATTGCCCATATAATCGGAATGTTCCTGGTTGAATTTTTTCTGCCGGCATTAAACCGCATTGGCGGCCTTACGCTGGATATTCAATACGCTGATCCTGCATTCATATCGTTTCTTGTAGTTATTATAGTTGTGATCGGGATACTGGCCGGCTCATACCCGGCTTTTTTCCTTTCCTCATTTAAGCCGGTCTCAGTTATCAAGGGAATACTGGGAAAGCAAAACAAGGGTGACCTAATGCGAAGAATACTTGTTACCGGGCAGTACATCATCTCCATTACCCTGATAATAGCTACAGTGATTGTATTCAAACAATTGCTGTTCATGAAGAATAAATCCATAGGTTTTTTAAAGGATAATAAGCTGGTTATTGAATTTCCGGAAAACCAGGTTACCAGGGATAAATATGAATTCGTGAAGGAGAAATTTATGAGGCATTCAGGCGTCCGGGCAGTTACCATATCATCCAGTGTGCCCGGACGGTGGCGATACTGGTGGAGGATTTGGCCAACCGGGGAAGCGGTAGAAAAGACCAGGATGATGAATTGCCTCCAGGTTGATTATGATTATATTCCTATTTATGGATTGGAATTGGTGACCGGTCGTGCATTTGATCCTTCCTTAAGTGACAGTTCGAACCGGGGTTTTATCCTGAATGAAGCTGCTGTACAGGGTTATGGCTGGGAATCACCGGAAGTGGCTTTAACAAAGACAATAAATGATAATCGAAATCCGGTGATCGGGGTCTTCAGGAACTATCATTTCAAAGGTTTACAGAATCCCATTGAACCCCTCGGGATGTATCTCATTGAGGATGATTTCAGGTATATTACCCTTGTGTTTGAACCGGCAATGGTTGATGAAGTGATAAAATATTCTGAAAGGAAGTTCAAAGAGTTATTGCCGGATGGAGTATTCAATTATTTTTTTCTTGACCAGGATTTTGAACACCAGTACCAGCAGGAGAAAAAAATTAGCAAACTGGTGCTGATTTTTACCATTCTGGGTATTGTCATTGCTTCGCTGGGATTGGTCGGGATGATTTCGTTTTCCCTTGAAAATCGTAAAAAGGAAATTGGCATCAGGAAGGTGAACGGTGCACAGGTGAAACATATCTATGGATTGTTGATCAGGAATTTCTCCTGGCAGATCCTGCTGGCATTCATTATTGCTTGTCCCGTTGCCTGGTTCGGTGGGAAGGCATGGTTGCAGGATTTTGCTTACCAGACGAAAATGAGCTGGTGGGTATTCCTTGCTGCCGGGGTGCTGGCATGGCTGTTTGCTCTTGCAGCTATAAGTGCCCAATCCCTGAGAGCTGCCGGTGAGAATCCTGTCCGGGCGCTCAGGTATGAGTAGGGTGGTTCCTGGTTTCCGGTTGCTAGAAGAAGGCTAAGGAAGTGTGAAGATGTGAAAGTGTAAAAGTTTGAAAGTTGAGGCTGTCTAAAAAGTAGGATAAACCACAGAGTCCACAGAGTTTTCACAGAGTCCGCAGAGAAGTAACTTTCTTAATATCAAACCTCTGTGAACTCTGTTTAATCTCTGTTTCCTCTGTGGTTAAATGTTTTAATAGACTTTTTAGACAGCCTCCTTCAACACAGCTGAGTGGGATAGAAAAGTCCGGTTGGCAACCGGACTCTTTGGGTTCTGGGTACTGGTCGGTTTTGCTTTTCATGTTTCGCTATTCGTTTTTCAGTATTTCGTTTTTATTTCAAATTTCGATTTTCGGGATTTCGAATTTTATGTCGTAAGGCAGGACTCAATTTCGCCTGGAATACTTTTTATGATTTATCTGATTTTCATTTGGAGAAGAAATTCTTCCTGATCAACTGTTGAGCTAAATTAAATGCATTACAGAAACTATGAATGGAGGCTTTGCCCTTGTATGCTATATCAAATGCCGTTCCGTGATCTACGGATGTCCTGATAATCTGCAAACCCAGCGTAACGTTAACAGCATTTTCAAAATCAAGTAGTTTTAATGGTATATGGCCCTGGTCATGATACATACAGACCACAGCATCAAATTTTCCCTGAGAAGCCTGATAAAATACCGTATCCGGCGGAATTGGACCACAGACATCCATCCCCTCGGAAACCGCTGTTAAAACTGCAGGTTTTATATCACTGATCTCTTCTGTTCCGAAAGCCCCATGTTCGCCTGCATGTGGATTGAGTCCGGCAACAGCAATTCTTATCCGTGGCCTTAATTTTCTGACTGCATCATGCGTCAACCGTATCACATCGATAATACGGTCTTTTACTACATGATCCAATGCTTCCTTTAGTGATACATGCATCGAAACGTGTGAGACGATCAATTTATCTGATACCAGCATCATGGAATAATTATTTACATTACAGAGCGCTGCAATGTGATCTGTGTGTCCCCTGAAATTTTTATTTACCAAACGTATAGCCTCTTTATTAACTGGTAGTGTTACCATGGCCTCAATATCCCCTTTGATTGCTAACTCAACGGCTTTGTCAATATATCTCAAGGAAGCTTCCCCTCCTTTCATTGATATTTTTCCAATCGATAAATCTTTCTCAGAAAGTATGCCGGCATCCAATACATTCAGATATCCATGTTGTATATCAGATGAGGAACTCATTTTGTATATTGGTATATCCAGGCGAAGATGGTTGCTGCAATATTTTAAAATTTCATAATTGCCAATTGTAAAAAAGGGATATGGTAGTTTTTCTCCCTGATACGCACGAAGCAGAATTTCCGGGCCAACACCATTTGGATCTCCTGAAGTTATACCTATCATACCCGCATGCTTTTTAAATGAGTTATTATTTTCTTCAGGCTGTCCTGTTTACCATATCCACCAGGCTTGGTAACCAGGAGAAAAAAACGATCCGAAATCAATACCTTTGAAAGGACAACACCAGGGAAAATCTCGTTCAGTGGAAAAATAGCTTTTATATGCATCCGGTGAATCATGGCCATCAGGGTATCACCTCCAATACTAATTAAAATACCAAAATACCCTTCTTTAAGAATACAGGCAAGTATTTGTCCCAAAACATTGGCAGCTTTCGAAAAAACTTCCCTGGGAATATGATCTCCATATATTTTCTTTAAATAAAAATGAAGATCTTCTTTCGAAGTTGTGGAACCAATCAGAATATCCTTACCTGATTCTGCAGCTTTTATCACTTTCTGACAGATCTCTTCGTACCATTCTTTTTTGCTGGTATTCAATATTTCAGGATTCAGGTGAATATTTTTTATTGAAGTATCCCTCGCCAGGTAAGCTACCTGTTTTAAAGAAACAGGATTCAGACTTCCATTAACGATCAACAGAGGACCTGATAATTTGATTTTTTCGGATTGTGCAGTTGGCGAATATAATTGATCTGCAATAATATGAGCTATTCCTGCGGATCCGGCAATCACATTGAAAAGATTATTCCTTTTCAGAAAATCTCCAATCTCAACCAGATCTTTATCAGCTGAACAATCAAAAATGAGAATCTCCTGATTCTCATTACCTGAAGAACCGGTATATTTTTCATATGGTTTTGATACGACCGATAATTTGCACGATGTTTGTTTTTTAAGCAGTTCCGGGATATAACTGGTTTTTACAGGTTCTAGAGGATCATCTGCAAAATGTGTGTGATGCAATAATTTATTTCCGATATAGTGAAAGCCATCCCTGGTATACCGTTTTAATACCGGATAAGCTGGTATAAAAGCCAGTTTTTTTACGCCTGCCGTATTAGAAAGCGCTTCAAGTTCAGCTCCAATATTGCCTCGTAAAGTAGAATCTGTTTTTTTATAAATCATATTCATCCCGGCTGAAAATCCTATCTTAACAGCCTTGGTGACCCTTTCTGATGCTTCGTTTGCAGCGATATGTCTGCTTTCCGTATTTATTACCACGACCTGCAGGGATTTATCCAATCTGTTTTTACCTGCCTCTGATAGCAAATCCGGCATAACAGTGGTTTTTATTCCTTTTTCAGCAAAGTGTACACCGGCATCTATTGAACCGGTAAGATCATCTGCAATCACTAATAATTTGTTGATTCTTGCTGACATTATGTTGAAATGAGGTTGATTATTTAAAAGATCAGAATATATAAGATCCACGATGCAATAACAGATATGATTCCGACAAACAATGTTCCCAGTGTTTGAAATTTATATCCCTGTTTCACGCTCATACCTGAAAATTGGGTGACTACCCAGAAATAACTATCATTGGCGTGACTGGCCATCATGGATCCGGCGCCAATAGCTACTACTACCATTGCCCTTGCCTGTGATGAATCCAGATCAAGTGATGTTAGCATGGGAGCCATCAGGCTGGCAGCAGTAATGATGGCCACGGTTCCCGAACCCTGTGCTGATTTCAAAGCCGCAGCAATTATGACGGGTAATAGAATCGACAAACCTTTTATTTCAGAAATATTTTCTTCTATTATAACTGAAATTCCCGAGTCCTGTAATACGCGGCCAAAAGCTCCGCCACAGCCGGTGATAATAATGATCGAAGCGCCTGCTAAAACCCCTTCCCCAAGCCAGCCGGTGGCAGATAACATCTCCTTTGTTAATTTTTTTGGCAGAAGAAAGGAAGCTAAGACACCAATCAAAAGGGCAGTTACCGGCTGTCCGATAAAACCTATAAATATTGACAGCAATCCCTGGCCGAACGGACTGTAAGGTAATTCATTGATCGATTTCAAAATGATAAGGGAAATGGGTAACAATATTGGGACAACTGATTTAACCAGTGAAGGGGTTGTTTCCGCCTGATACCCTGAGATTTCATTTTGCTGTTCTTCAATCGGCAGGGAGTGTTTTATTAAAGGGATTATTTTTATTGCATAGATCCATCCCGCCAGCAGACCAATGATACTTACAGGTAGTCCCAGGATAATGACCCATCCAAGATCAGCATTGAGTAAACCAGCCGCAGCGACAGGACCTGGTGTAGGGGGAATAATGGAATGAGTTACGTAGAGGCCCAGGCTTAAGGCCATGGCACAGATAATGATCGATATCCTTACCTGCCTGGAGAGTGCTTTAGCCAGCGGAACAAGGATGATAAAGGCTGAATCACAAAATACCGGGATGCTTACGATATATCCTACAATGCTCATCGCCAGCGGAACATTCTTCTTTCCTGTTACTTTCAGGGCACTTTGTGCAATCCGGAAGGCCCCACCCGTCTTTTCCAGGAATTTTCCAATGATCGATCCTGCAAGAATTACAATGCCGATATATCCAATAGTATTGCCGAATCCCGTATTGATGGAGGTGATTACCTCCACTGGCTTCATGGTTCCTGATAAAAGGCCAAAACCAATAGCTGCCATTAGTAAAGATAAAAAAGGGTGCCATTTCAACCGGGAAGTTGTGAGAATAATAAAAATAATGGATAAAATAAGGAGTAGTATTAACCACATGAATGATCAGCTTTATCAGAAAAAATAATAATGATATCGGGTTGTCCGCCTGCAGATTCTTTTTTAGCGCAGTAAATAAAGAGCAGGGAGAAAAGGAATACGGTTAATAAAAGGAGAAATCTTGTTTTCATGAGTTCTTTTTTGGCTTATTTTTCGAGAGGGTAATTATTAAAAAGATCGAAATCACCTGTTTTACGGATCAACACATTGGAATCTGCCGGCCGGATGAGCAGGTCGTCCATGGTAATGAATTTTCCTTTCATCAGCAGCTGGTAACGTATCCCAGGGTCAGGGGAGATCCTGGTCCGGATCCTGACCCAGTGATCATAAACATTGTGCACTTCACGTGTTTCAAGCTTGATCCGTTCAAGATGTTTGTTTTCTTTATCCCACAGGTGAAGTTCTGCCTCAGGCATACTGTAAGTACGGCTATCGACGAAAAGCCAGAAAGAAAGTTCGAGAGGTTCTCCCTGTTCCGGAGAATAGAGCTCTCTGTTAAAGACTTCCAATTCTCCTTTTTTCCTGTAAAGGGCACCTTCTCCGGTGAAGGTATGTTCACACGATGCCATCTCAAAACCATCATAAAAAACATCCTGATTGTCAGAACATATTTCATGCTCACAGTATAGGCTGTCGGCCATGCGCCTGGAATAGTCTACCCAGTTTTGATAACCGTTGTTGAAAGCCCTGACAGGGAGGCTGGCCAGGTAAAAGTTTTCATCTTCCAGGAAGATCTGTGCCTGATCTTTCAGCCAGCGTTCCTGCTCATTCAGTTCTTCTTTCGTGATCAGCAGCAGGATGGGTTTATTATTCATATCATCGACCCGGATCTTGTAGATACTTGTATCTGCAAGGAGTTGTATACTGCTAAGGGCATGCTGAAAAGATAGTCTTGGAGAAAAGCTCTGGATAAGTGGGATGCCTGTATGGTAACTACATTTCATTGCTTCGGTGAAAGCCTTCATTCCCCTTGGATGCAGGAGTTTATCCCCGCTTGTGTTGGTAAAAGGAAGAAAGAAGATGGCCTGAAAATCCAGCGGGTCCATACCAGTCTCTTCAAATTTCGACAGGTATGCTGTGTCACTGGAGGTCAGAATATCGTTCTCATTAAAGATCCGGCCTGTGCTTCTTTTTATATTGGTGCCGGCGTCAATGGCCCAAAAAGACAGAGCGAAAACCAGGACGGCGGAGCCTGCCAGATACATACCCTTTTGCTTCATCCTACGGAAGAAAACATAAGAGAAATATGCCGTGTAAACCGTGAACACGTAATAGAATATCCATGAAAAACGTCCCAGGCAGCGGAACTGCTTGAGGGATGGAATGAGATCGACCAGGAACCGGAGCCCCCATTTAAAAGGAATGCACATGGAGAACAACAATACCAGGAAGGCCGCCATCAACCATGTATTAAGCTTACGGTTGGGAAAGAATAGCCTGTAATCCGGTTTTTTATGGGTACAAAGATGATGTAAAACAGAGATACCGATGGATAATGTCAGAAGGGTGGCAGGTAATCCTACGTAAGCCCTTCCTTCCCAGTGGTAGTTCATATAAATATGATCCCCGATAAGAGCTCTCAGAGAGGAATGGAAAGGAAGGAAGATGCTCCAGATATTGGAATGAGAGACAAAGAAACCCCAGGGATTATCCGGCCTGTCATCCACCCAGTCGGTAAAGGACACGAGTCCCTTTACGATAATCACCGGTAACACCGCAATGATCAGCAGGGCGAATCCCTTTTTATAATAAGAAGCCAGATCCTTCCTTTTTATCCATAGTTCCACTAGCAGGAAAGCCAGAGGAAAAACCAGGAAAAAAGCAGCGTAGTATGCACTTGTGAATCCACCGGCCAGTGTTGTGCATACTAGCAGTATCCCCCAGAGCCACACCTTTTTTCCTTCATTCCAGCGGATTAGCAAATACCAGTAAAGGGGTATAAAGAAGGCATAGACCATTTCAAAGTGGCCGCCGATACGGTCTAACTGGGGACTCAGAAAGAGGATGATCAATGATATGATCACCGCATACCATCGGGGTAATGCGAACTTTCTGAGGATAAGGAAAAGGAAAGGTATGGCCAGAAGCAGGGAGAAGATCATAGATAGGTTGAGAATGGCTACTCCGTAATTGGAAACAGGAATAATCTGCCTGTCGATAAACTTAACGATCTGGAGATAGAGAGGATGAGAATTGATATATTGCAGGTGATCCCCATATGGGTAATTGATCCCGTCATGGCGTATTCCCGAATCATAGCGTAGATACCAGGAGAAGTTATAATAGCTCTTTATAGCGTCACCTTCCCTGGAATAAATGTAACTGTTTGGGTTCTGAAGAACACGGCTGAAAATGAGAATCAGAAAGACGATGGCAAGGGAGAGCAGGACAAGAAGGGCGATCGCATTTTTTTTCATACGGAAATATATTAAAAAATTAAAGAATAAACTTCATGTTTTTAAGCTTAATTTAATTAATTTGCTCTTTCTCTTAGCTCATTAGTTTATGGAAAAAGTATCTTTTGTCATCCCCATTTTTAATGAAGAAGAGAATATCGGAGAGCTCTGTTCCAGAATCACCACGGTAATGGATAAGACATCATATCCCTATGAGGTTATTCTTGTCAATGATGGCAGTACAGATGGAAGCTGGGTAAAAATAAAGGAAGCAACTGCATCTTCAGATAAGATCATTGGTCTGGATCTGGCCACTAATTACGGGCAGAGCTCTGCCCTGACGGCTGGCATTGACAGTGCAGTGGGAGATTGCATTGTGACTATGGACGGGGATCTTCAGAATGATCCGGAAGACATACCCATGATGCTTGAAATCCTGGAAGAAGATGATTGTGATGTTGTATCGGGTATACGAATAAACCGCCGGGATGCGGTTCTTTCGAGGAAACTGCCCAGCCGCATTGCCAACTTTTTCATCCGGTTAATCACCGGGGTAAAACTCAGGGATTACGGTTGCTCCTTAAGGGTATTCCGGGAGGATATTGCCAGGAATCTGGAATTATATGGAGAATTACATCGCTTCATACCGATTCTTGCCGTTTTACAGGGAGCCTCCACTGTACAGGTCCCGGTACGCCACCACCCGCGGGTCCACGGTAAGTCGAAATACGGCTTCGGCCGTACTTTCAGGGTTATCAGCGATCTGCTTCTCATGGTTTTCTTCAAGCATTATAAGAACAGGCCCATACATCTTTTTGGAACCCTCGGAATCATCATCTTTGTTGCAGGAGCTGTCATTGATCTCTATTTCTTTGTTTTAAAGCTCCTCGGGAATGACATCTGGGGTAAACCACTCCTGTTGCTTGGGTTTATGCTCACCATCGGAGGTATCCAGATCATTACCATCGGGATCATTTCAGAGATGCTTATGAGGACCTACTACGAATCACAGTATAAGAAACCCTACCGGATAAAAAGAACTGTCCAGCGTGAAAATTAAGATTCCTAAGGCTCTTAAGCTGATATTAAAACTGGCCATTACAGTTGCAGCCCTGTATTTTGTTTTTCGCAAAATTGATCTGCATCTGGTGCTGGATACCTTTATCAATTCCCGCTTCTGGCTGATCCTGATAGCCCTGCTGTTTTTTATCATCTCGAAGATAGTCTCATCGTTCAGGTTGAACCGGTATTTTGAAAGCATTGATATCCTTCTCTCTGAATTTTTTAACATGAAATTGTATCTCCTCGGAATGTATTATAATCTTTTCCTCCCGGGAGGTATAGGAGGAGATGGCTACAAAGTTTATTTCCTGAACAAACAATATGATGTCCAGACTTCAAGGATCTTCTGGGCTGTATTGCTCGACAGGGTGATCGGGGTGCTGGCATTGTTCTGTATTGCCTTTATATTTGCGTATTTTATTGCAATACCCCCGGTATGGAAATATTTTCTCCTGAGCCTTATCCCTCTTTTTATACTGACGGCCTGGATCATTTACCGGCGATTTTTTCCATACTTTTCAGGGATTTTCTTCAGAACCAATATACAGTCATTATTGGTCCAGATACTGCAGATTATATCCGCTTTGCTTATCCTTTTTTCCTTCAATGTAAGCCAGGATATTCCTGCTTATCTCTTTGTCTTTCTCGTTTCTTCTATCGTGGCAGTTCTTCCTTTAACGATAGGTGGTGTCGGATCACGGGAATTCACCTTTCTACTGGGAGCCCAGTGGCTGGGACTGGATGTCAACCTTTCCATTGCACTGAGTTTTATGTTTTACCTGATCACTGCTTTCACTTCCTTCTGGGGAATTATCTACAGCCTTCATCCGGGATTTCTGCGTGCGCAAGAGGTAAAGCCAAGGGATTCATAGAATCTTTTCTATAATTAGAAATCGGCAAGCTCATCCCCCTATGTCCCCCCGGAGGTCTGTTATAACTAACTTTTACTTATTTTTCAATACTTATAAGAGTTCTCGCAGATCCTGTGAATTTTTTGCAAAGGAAAAATCCTGTAAAGATATTTTACAGGGTAAATTTTCGCAGATTATTTCGCAAATATTCGCAGATCACTGATTTACAGTTTATTATATCTGTATGAATCTTCGTTTTCCTGCCTGCTCCGCCAGTTGGCGGATTCGGCAGGCAGGTGCGAGAATTAAAATATTAGGGAACTTGAAGAATTTGGTATGGTGTGTACAGGCCATATCCTGTCTGTACCCCTGTCTATGACCTTTTATGAAAGTTGTCTGTATTGCTATGTATTTATGAATATTATTGGTAAAAAATGACTTTAATTTTAACTCTCTTATCAGAGGAATTACTCTGGTAAACATAATTGTTCTGAAAATCATCCCAGGTTTTTCCGTTTAATTCAACAGCGAGAATTTTATGTCCCTGCGGATGACGAAACCGGATGGCAATATCACCCGGAATAGTTTGTTTTGGTTTATCTAAAATCATTTCTATAAATCCGTTTTTTAGATGTGATCTCACATTAAAGTTTAACACGCCATATTCGGTCGGTTGGTTTTCAACATTAATCTCTTCACCATCATCAAGCCAGCGCCTCGGGATTGCTTTAAGAAGTATCAGTTTATCATTCTGTTGATACACAAGCATACGCAGGAGCATCCTGTGATATTCAGCATCTGCCCAGGGCAGGAACCATACTCCGTAACGGTTTTCGCAGGGTGAAAGATCTTTATGTGAAACACCGGCTGCCAGCTGATGGTAAAAAATATTCAGATAATCCCCAATACGATCATTTTCTAAAAACAGGGTTGATCTGGGTACATAAAAGGGCTCTACGGTTGATATGCCATGATGTAATAAATGGGCTTTGACATTTCCTTCCAGGCGAATAGATTTAACCCAGTTTTCTGTAAGCGATATCGCATTTCGCAAAAGGGTGATCTGATATTTTGATTCAAATTTGAGGATCCAGTCAGCAATATCACCGCTGCTTTCAAGCACATCACAATCGACAAGATGCATAGGGCCGACATCTACGTAATTGATATAAGGCCAGAAGTTGTATTTGTTAAATACTGGTGGCTGGGTCTGGTGAATCTCCGCCGGCACATATGGGATTACCTGACCATCAATAAGTGTTATTGAATCAGTTTGCTCAATGGATTTGTATAATGCCTTCTGAATATCGTTCCGATAATTGGTTGCAGCCTTGTCTATTTCTTCATAACGTTTATGCCCTGTTGACTTCAGGAAATCTGCAGCACTTCGAAGTCCCCGGTAGCTCTGTGCATCGGTGCACAGATATTGCCCCGACCCTTTATCATCACTTACTGTGCCTCCCGGCAGCATCCCTGAACCCAAATCATTTGTCATCGTCGATTTCCGTTGTGCAATGATCCAGTCGCATGCTTTCAATACGGTATTGGTAATCTGGTCACTCCAAAGTGAATCTTTGGTTATGCGGTAATGCTCACACAAAGCCCACAAGATATGGCCATGATTGGAAACCCAGGGAATAGCACAATATTTTTCCGGGGGACACAGGAATCCTTTCTTAGTTACTCCCGGCATATTTGGGGGCTCCCTCACACCCTGCCATTCCAGGAAAGGCTCAAGGTAATCTTCTGCTTCAGCGTGATGACCCCGCTTGTCCAATGAAACAGCAGTAATCATTGTACAGTTAGGCCACAATGTTTCATACCATGCCGGTGATAACTTGGCATAGGTCATCCCGGTTTCCTGGTCCCGGTCAGCAGTAACAAGCGTATGCCAGAGACCTGCCTTGTAAAAATTATTCACAAATTGATCCGGTGTTTTCAATACTGCATCTTGCTTGTAAAAATATTCCCAGTATTGTTTAACATTATTGAGTTCTTTATCATAATTCCTGCTTAATAAATATTCCTTTTCTGAATCAATCGGGAAATAAGGAAGTGCAATAAACAGATTCACTTTCCTTCCAGGCATACATGGCATCCTGATGTGCAGCAGGTTTTTCAAAAACCCTTTTTTTGTGATCGTTTCAGACCAGCTGAAAGATATCCTGCAACAGTAAACTCGTCAAAAAATTCTATAACACTTTTTGAAGGCAGGTCGTTGATTGCTGCCCGTATCCGGTTTTTGTTGTCAATCAGCTTATTGTTTTCCAGGTGGAGTTTACTGCCATAGGGAGGGAATACATCATCGGGTAATTTGCTGTTTTGGGGGAAAGACATTACCAAAGCAATCACGCCCCACAAAACAACTCACTGCTCCATTCCAGTATACCTGGAATTTTGTCAGACAATCCTTAAGCCCGATAAAGGTGATTTGCTGAGGCATTTCAGGCCATTCCTCTAATGCCTCTTCCAGGGAGGGCTCAACAATGGTTCCCGTTCCGGCCTGTTTATCAATATTCTGTGAACACTGAACAAACAGGACAGAGAAAAGGACAAAGATAGTGATATGTTTAGCAAAGAAGCTCACAGAGTTTAAAGTTAATCATGTTTTCAATAACAGATGGCTCATACAACCTCCTGAAGGTTATTTGGCTGCTTTGATTCTTGTAAATGTATAAAATGTGTGGTATGTTTATGTGGAGATTAATATCAAACAGATAATGGATCAACCATCCCGCGAATTTCAAATCTTTGTTAAACCGGTCGGGCCACTTTGTAACCTTGACTGTTACTATTGTTATTATTTGGAAAAGTCTCACTTATATCCAGATGTCAGATCATTTCGTATGCCCGTCGACATCCTTGAAGAATATATTATACAGCATATTAACGCTTCCACTGATCGGGTGATCAGTTTTTCCTGGCATGGCGGGGAACCAACAGTGGCAGGGCTGGATTATTTTAAAAAGATAGTTGAACTTCAACGAAAACACAAGCCTCCCGGTAAACGGATCATGAATGGAATGCAAACCAACAGGACATTGCTGGATGACAGATGGTGTAAATTTTTTGCTGATGAGGGTTTTGCTGTAGGTGTCAGTATAGACGGTCCGCGGGAATTCCACGATCGTTACCGGCTGACCAGGGATGGGAAATCGACATTTGAACGAACAATGAATGGATACAGGTTCCTGCAGCAACAAAATTTTTAATTGTCGATTCACGGTCGATTTTGCGAATCAATGAACGGGCTTTATTGATATTATCTTCAGGTGTGCCTCCAAGGGGTGATAATGCATCGGGTGCCAGTGCCAAAAATCCTTCCCGGTTTTCGGTTCTCGGTCCCGAAATAGTCGGAATCTTTGATTCCGTTACCATTTCGAGGATCCTCGAAAATTAACACATCAGCCTTAAGCTGATTACTAATTTTCGGGATGAGTGTGGGTTGTGTGTTTGTGTGAATGCAAGTTCTGCAGGTTGTTAACCTGCAGTCGGGTGTACTCTGGATGTAACGAGTAAACCCGGTTGTTAACCGGTGTAAATGGTACCTGGCTTTTCCCTGCCTGTACTGAAAAGTCCCTTCTGGCGGATTTATCGGCGGGTGTGAGTAGGAGTAAAGAGGGAATTAACCACAGAGCAAAAAGAGGAATACACAGAGGGCCACAGAGGCATTTTCTCTGTGGCTTTTTATGACCTGTGTATAGATAAATTTCCTGAGAGTTTTATATATTTATCATAATAATAACCATTTCTTCTGAAAATGAAAAAAACCATTTGTCTGCTTCTTGCAATGTATCTGCTTCAGCAGGTATTTCCCCCTTTTTCCGTTAGCGTTCTTGCTTATGACAGGGATTTCGTTGATATTCTTGATTATGGTGCGGTAGGTGACGGGAAAACCATGAATACCAAAGCCATTCAGACAGCAATTGATAACCTGACTGAACAGGGTGGAGGAATACTTTATTTTCCTTCGGGAATATACCTGACCGGATCAATTAAGCTCCACTCGAACATTACAATTCAGCTTGTTGCCGGGGCTGTGATTAAGGCCAGCCCGGATATGAAAGACTATACTCCCATCGAATACTCTTCGGAAAGCAGAAATACTTCTCTCATGTATGCTGTTTCAGCTGAAAATATAGCTATTATGGGAAGAGGGGAAATTGATGGCAGCGGGGATGAATTCATGGATCTTGATAAAATCTACCCGGGATGTTGTTATAATCCCAGATTTACCAGACAGGGGTTGGATTATCATAATGATTTTCCTGATGGTCCTGTTGCACCGAAATTGAACGAAGACGGAACCCAGGCAAGACCAGGGACATTGGTTACATTTATACAATGTAATAACGTCATGATACGGGATATTACTGTAACAGGCGCCCCGAATTGGTGTATCCACCTGGCGTGCTGTAATCATGTCGATATTATCGGGGTGGATATCCACAACAGTCTACTCATACCAAATGCAGATGGTATTGATCTCAGTAAAAGCAGAAATATTAATATTTCTGATTGTGATATTATTGCAGGTGATGATGGAATTGCAATAGGAACCTGTGCTGATGGCTATTGCAGGGGGGTGGCGGAAAATATCAATGTGAACAACTGTATCATTACCTCGCGTTCAGCTGCAATCAGGCTCGGATGGAGCACAGACGATATCCGGAATTGTACCTTCACAAATCTTGTACTCCACTCAAACCGGGGAATTGGGATTTTTGTCCGTCATGATGAAGTTATTGAAAATATTACATTCTTTAATATTATCATAAAAACCAGACTCCATACAGGCTGGTGGGGTAATGGCGAACCCGTTCATATATCTGAAATTCCTTTAGGGGAGTTGCATGGATTATCTTCAGAAGGAAAGAAAAACGGGGAGGTGAGAAACATCAGGTTCTCAGATATGTTCATCAAGGGAGAGAGCGGGATTGTCCTGTATGGTCATCATGAAAATTCACTGAGCGATATCAAATTTGACAATATTAAATTCACCTTAAAAAATAGTGAGCTGAACGAAGATTACGGAGGCAATTTTGACCTTCGCCCTGCATATTCAGAGGAATATGCACTTTTTAAGCATGACATCCCAGCTTTATATGCCAGGTTCATAAAGGTATTGGAGATCAAAAATTTCGACCTGGTTTGGGATGATGATATACCTGAATTCTATACGGATGGAATATATTGTGAAAACTTCGAAAGCATTGTTATTGATGGATTTACAGGTAAACAGGCAGGATCTGCAGACCGCCATTCTGCTATTCAGCTTGAAAATGGGGATGGAGCATGGATCAGGAATTGTGAAGCATTACCAGGTACGGGTACATTCTTATTCTATGATCATATGGCTGATTTTATAATCTTTTCCAACAATCAGTTGAAATATGCTCAGGAGTCTGTTAATCAGAAAGATAACCGTTTGTATATGGAAGGGAATATAAAATAGTTCCCGGTTCCAAATTTTCAGTTCTCGGTGAGTGTAGGTTGTGTTTGAGTTTGAATGCAAGTTCTGCAGGTTGTTAACCGGGGTAAATGGTACCTGGCTTTTGCTTGCCCATACCGAACAGTTCGCTCGGGCGGGATTCTCGGTGGGAGTGAGTTGGAGTAAAGAGTGAATTAACCACAGAGCACACAGAAGAATAAACAGAGAACCACAGAGGCATTTTCTCTGTGGACCTCTGTGACCTATTAATCCTTTAAACAGTTAATAAAATTCTGAATTCATTCATCAATAATCCAGTACCTGGTTTTCGTTTCAATATGATACCGGTGCTCCCCGGCTATATTTTTGTTAGGTGTTATTTTATTTCTCCACCAGATATCTTCATCCGGTTTAATGTTTACAGGCATTCCGTCGATATTGATTTTAATATCTTTATTATAGGATAATCTGATATTACCAAGATATATTGCAAATGGCTGCTGGTTACCATCGTTCACATTCCATATACCTGCATTGAATATCATCCGGTCAATATTCAATTCATCAAACTTCATATCTTTTGTGGCACGATTGAAATCACAGCAATATTCAGGGTAACCTTGTGCCATTTATCAGGAGTATCATTAAGGGCAAACTGAACAGGAGGTGCCAGGCGGATATAGTTATAATTACCACCGATATTATACCAAATTTTATTTGCCGAATACATCAGGTTTACCTTTTTCAGAGATCCCTGGTAGCCTTCAATCCAGATATAGGCTCCACAGAGTCCGTTAAGATCACAATTTTTACCATCGAGCATATAGTCAAATTCAATAAAGGGCTTTTTATGAAGATTACACATAACAGCCTGGCATATACGGTTGATATCTTGAGGCCATCTATCCTTGCCGGGTGTTGAGTAAATTCTTTTACGTGTATATAGATAAAGGGTGTGATTATTTCCTGAATGAACGTTTTTGCGTACCTCACAGATATTGGAAGGATTTTCATCTTCAGTATATACAAATCTTTTTATCCAGTGACTAAGACCTTGTTCGAAATTACCATTTATAAAAATTTTATTTACAGGCAGTTCCCATTTATGTTTCAACCATAAGCCATATTTCTTGTTATCGAATTCAGGCAGATTATCAGGATATTCAAATTCCTCTTCAGTCACTGTTTTATATGTCATTCGGATGATTTCTCCTTTAACATCTGCAATTGTAACTTCTTGTGAAGGTCCGCCGAAATAATCCTCTTCCCCGAACGATCTCGAACGGTAACTGGTTGCGGGCAGATTGATGAACTTTATGCCCTTATAGGAAACCGCGGTCTTGAAGGAAGCTTTAATGGGTGTATGGACATCTCCGCTGAATACATATTTCACATTGCCATTTTTTGAAAGTATATCGATCAGCAGCCTTTTAACTGTTACCGTTTCAGCATAATTGATTAGCGGGGTAATTCCGACCGGATGTATGGGAACATGCTGAAAGAAGATGGTCGGACAATCCTTTATATTTCTCCAGGTCCCGTTCAAGCCAGTCGAAATAATGAGGGTGTGTTTCCCAGAATCCTTCTCTCAGCGGATCAGGCCAGACGATAAAATGCCATTTGCCGGCATTACAAGGAATACAACAATTTTTCCAGTCCGTTTACCTGTTTCTGTGCTGCAAAATAATTATTGAATCCCTCCATGTTATAGCCAGGGCCAAAATCCAGATGCAGGCTGGTTTCATGATTCCCTATTCCATATAAGACAGGAGTTTTAAGTTTTAACAGGTATTCATTCATTTTGGCAAAATCCTCTTCATATCCCCAGTCATCGGTTACATCACCCATCACAAAGGTAAATAAAGGATCGGTTTCAAGCCGGTTGACCAGAGCAACACTTTCCTGCAGGAATGCATTGTGTATTCGCATCCTGGTTCGTAATTTATCCATTGCAAAAGCATTACCACCCTGTGTATCGGCCATGATAATAAAACTAAATTCATCACCCGCTTCCGGAATACCTGTTTGTTTTAGTTCAATTTCTCCAATCTCTTTATCAAAAGCAGGTTAGCAGTCACGTTTACATGATTTAATTTGGATTTTCAATGTTACTGAATTGAATTCTCACCATGATCTAGCCATCGGAATTCAGAGCTTCATCCAGGCTTGTTATTTCACCGTATGAATATTTCGGCAGGGTTGGGTGATCCTTCAGGCAGGAAGTCAAAAGATTAGCTGATGCCATGAATGATCCGCTTCCTATTCCAATTATTCTTTACAAAATGTCTTCTTTTCATATCTTAAATCTGTTTTTGTTAATGAATATTTGTAAGAGGATTAATAAAAGTATGAAATAATTGTTTTTCAGAGATCAGAAGCCAGGAAGTATTTAAGGATTCAAGGGTTCAAGTATTCATCGGTTCAGGGATTCAGGGATTCAAGGATTCAAGGGTTCAAAGATTCAAAATCACACATAATATAATTGGAAATCATAGTTTATTATCTATACTTTCCATACATTTATCTGCTGTGTTTCAGAGATAATTATCGATTAACTCATCTGATATTTACCTTCTGTAAATTTAACCATTTAATAATCAAATTATTAAATATCCATAAAAAAAAAATTATCTATTTGCTCTTATTGTTAGCCTGTTTATACCCTTTCTGATAAACGCACAATATCCTGAGAGAGGATTTAACTTCCAGGGTATAGCACGCGATGTGGATGGCAAAGCCATTACCAGCGAGAATGTTGACATAAGGTTTACAATTTATCCTGATGGAGGCGGCAGCTCCTGGTCTGAAGAACAAACACTTTCTACGGATGAATTTGGAGTATTTACTGCAATCATTGGCTCCAAGCAGCCCAATTCTTTTAAAAACATCGATTTTTCATCCGACCGGTATTTTCTGATGGTGGAAGTTAAAGTATCAGGGACATATCAGGTACTCAGTGATACTGAACTGCTGACTGTACCCTATTCTAAGACTGCAGACAAAGCCCTTACGGCCGATTATGCAGCTGAAGCATTCTTCCCTGCGGGAATCATTATGCCTTTTGGGGGACCAGATACAAAAGTACCTGGTGGCTGGCTGTTATGTAACGGACAGGGATTAAAAAGTTCCGATTACCCTGATTTATACAATACGATTGGCACAGCATGGGGCAATGGCAGTGAAAACTGCACCGGCGGAGGCTGTAATTTCAATGCTCCTGACCTGCGAGGGGTATTTATCAGGGGAGTAGACGGAACACGCGGACAGGATCCTGATAAAAGTAGCCGTACAACTAGTCATGCCGGTGGCAGTACGGGTAATAATGTAGGCTCTTACCAGTCTGATCAGTATAAAAACCATTATCACCCGTACCAGGATTATTACTGGCATGATTCGGGTGATGTTGGTGATTTTAGTACACCAAGTGGTGATGATTCAGGGCAACGTCTGCAAGCATCCAGAAACACCTCTTCCGTTGGTGGTAATGAAACACGTCCGAGAAATGCCTACGTGAACTATATTATTAAGTTTTAATTGAGCTCATGGTTGAAAAATATACCTGCTCTCACCAGTCAAAACTGACATTCAGATAACAATGAAAAATATATTAGTTTCCTTCATGATAATTTGCTTTTTGGGATTACCCTTCTGGGCTCAGGACGATCTGCCAGGGCAGGTGGTTGGGCCGGCTGGTGTTAGCAGTAGTGTGGGCAATAAAACCGATAGCACCTACAGGGGAATTAGCTATTCCACCGGTCAGGTTGTTGTGACAAATAATACCCAGAAAGGGGACAGGCAATATACACTGGGATTTCCGTTCAATGTCCTGTATCTGGAAGATGCTTTTTCGGAAAAACTCAATTGTTCCAAAGGATATTTTTCAGATTATGTATTGCTTAAATGGGATATAGCCAACTATGCAGACAAAATAAAGAGCTTTAAAATATACAGGCAGAAACTGGATGAAACGGATTCCATTCTTGTAGCAACCATCTCATCTGATAACCGGAACTGGCAGGATAATTATTGTGATGCCGGAGTACTGTATAAATATTCGGTCTATGCAGAAGGAATTTACCAGCATGCTATTGAATATAAAAATTATATGCAGGACATAGGATTCAGGACTCCGGTGGGAACTATTACCGGAAGAGTAACATATGAGGGAGGAACAGCTGTGGAAGGAGTCAGCATTCTTTCTGAGAGCGATATCCAGGGAGGACGAAGTGCACTTTTCTTTGACGGAACGGACGATTATGTTCTTATTCCTCATAAAGATGTGATGGCTCCCCTGGATTTCTTTACATTCCAGGCCTGGATCCGGTTCGAAGAGATCAAGTCATCCTATATTTTTCAGAAAGGAAACCTCTATTCTCTCAGGTATGACCAGGCAACCGGTGCCTTTATTTTTACTGTTGGCTCATCACAGGTATCAGCTGTTCCGGATAGTATAAAAACAGGCCTGTATATGCATGTTTCAGCGGTGTATACAGGAGATTCCGCGATCCTTTATTATAATGGCACAAGGGCTGCAGGAGCGAGCGTAGTTCAACCCACTACTATATCCACAAGCCCGCTTTACATGGGAAGTGATTCAACGGGAAGCATGAATTTCAGCGGGTACCTGGATGAGATCAGACTGTGGCATGAAAATCTTCCGGCCAGCGATATCCGGAGAGATTATACACGGGTGATTTCGGGCAGGGAAGATAATCTTATCGCTTACTACCGGCTGGATGAGGGAATCAGTCCTTTTATCTTCGATCTCTCCAGGAAGGGATATTCATTCAATGAAAACCACGGGCAGATTGTTGGTGCTGCCTGGTCCGACACCATACCGGAAATAACCCAGCTGGCTTTTAAAGGAGTTACCGATGAAAACGGCAACTATATTATAACCGGACTGCCTTATGAAACGGACGGTTCAACCTATACATTTACCCCGATGTTCCAGGTGCATACATTTGAACCATCCCAGGCCTTGCTTTTTATAGGCACCGGGGCATCTGTCCATAATAATATAGATTTCAAAGACAACTCATCATTTCTTGTGAGGGGAAATGTAAAATACAGAGATACGAAATTTGCAGTCGAAGGAATTTATGTATATGTCGATGGCAAACAGGCAGTGATAAACAGTCAGCCTGTGGCTACCGACATCAATGGAAATTTTGAGGTAAGTGTTCCAATAGGATACCATTATCTAAATACAGGAAAGAACAACCATTTCTTTGAGAATAGGGGCCGTTTTCCATACCCGGATTCGCTGTTCGATTTCCAGGAGCCTCTGACAGGCCTGGAATTCATTGATACAACCCTGATTAAAGTTGCAGGCAGGGTGGTAGGAGGTGTCAGGGAAGCTGAAAAATTACTGGGATTCGGCCTGTCAAAAAATAATATCGGGAATGCTGAGATCAGGATCAAACCACAAAAAGAGCAGTTTGACCTGGTTACAGGAGCAGACCTTAATTATTCCCCGGAGGAGACTCATATAAATTCTTCCTATACCTTGAAGCAAAAAGAAATTCTTGTTCATCCCGATATCAATACAGGAGAATATGTGGCTTATCTTTTACCGGAGAAATTCGAAATAACTTCCATCACAGCAGGGATAGGTGATGGGAAATATACATTTGATCCAAGTTTCCATACTACTCTTGATCTTACCAGGACAATATGGGATAAGACTCATAAAACCGATACGACCGGCACGGTTATCTCGGGCGATGATACAACCTATGTCATACAGAGTGACACCTTCAAATTCCAGATGAGGAAAGATTTCATTCTCCGTGTAAGACCTATCGTCGAAGTAAGAGATAAATCCAATAAGACTGAAGTTTTTGGAGAAACATCATTTACTTATACCAATGAAAACCTTGGCATATCAGAAGATATTGAGCTGATTGATGCTGATGGGAATTACACATTTGGCTTTCCTGTTTTTAATCAGCGCAAGCGTTACCAGATGGTAGTAAACGTTTTTGAAAAATATGTCAATTCCAATACGGGTATGGAAGATCATGTGCCTTTGACCGACGGTAAGGTTGAAATTACCAATAACCTGGCTATAAATACCACAAAGGAGACATATGATCTCAATAACTTGGGACAGGTAAGGTATGTTTTTATGGCAGGCTTACCTGAAATAAACCAGGATCCTATAACCCCCGGTTACAGTTATACCAAGACCCTGAATATCACTGCATTTATCGGTTCAGACGGGTCGTTGAAAACCACCTGGCGGGAGGGAGATCCCTTCCGGGGTTACATTTTTGGCGGTATGCCCACCGGGAATAACTTTGTTTCCACCGGCCCGACGCAGATTATTAATATACTTCGTGATCCTCCCGGATCTGAAAGTGCTGCATTCTATGAAGCCGGTGAATCATATGCATCTACTACTTCCCGATCTGTTACCAATATTGAGGGCGGAGAATTCAGTCTGGGGATCCTTTTGGGTGCAACCGTAAAAACATTTGCCGGACTTGGTGCCGGTGTGATCATGGAGACAGAAATTGAGCAAAACAGTGAAATCGGTTTTAATCATGAGACAAAATGGGTAGATAATACTACTGCGGTTATTAAAACAACTACCACCCAGCGGTGGTCCACCAGTGATTCACCCGATTATGTCGGGGCCATGGGAGATGTGTTTATCGGGTATTCGACCAATATTGTATATGGGAAATCCCTGTTCATGGAACTGATACCTGAATCGGAATGTACAGATTGTCCGGGCAGCAGCTATAAGGGTTATAAGATAGGAATGAAAACCGGATTGCGCATGAATCCCGAATTTGCAACTGCCTTCCAGTATACACAGAACCATATTGAGGAATATCTCCTTCCCAACCTGATCAGCATACGGAACAGCTTCCTGACAGTGGGCAATCCGGATGATTTTTATCCCCTGAATGAACCGGTCTATGTTTCAAGACTGGCGGAAGATGATGTGAGTTTCGGAAGTAATAATACCGATGAGGAAATATGGGGATCCCAGGCTACCCTCAGTACAGGTGACGGTCCCAGTTACAAGATCGTCGTTCCGGCCAGCTGGCCTGCCGATACTGCTGTCAGGGATACAGTATATTATTTTAACCAGCAGATTAAGGAGTGGGAATTCTGGCTTGCTGAGAATGAACGGGTTAAAATGGAAGCTGACCCGGATCAAAACATATCATTTGATGCGGGGACAACCTTTGAAAAAAGCTTGGAATCATCAAGAACAATAGGTACCGAACATGAGTTTGAATGGACGATTAATCCATACTTCGCACGTGAGACTGGGTTTACATTCAATAAGTTCGGGACCAAAATCAATATGAAAGAGGAATATATTCATACGGAAAGCGATGCTACAGGGGAAGAATATGAAACGGTTCATACCTACGGTTATATGCTGGCCGATGGTGATCAGGGAGACTACATCAGTGTGGACGTGAAGAAACCGAAAGATGGATTTGGCCCGGTATTCAGGTTGAAAGGCGGACAGACCTCCTGCCCGTACCAGGGCCAGGTGGTTACAAAATATTTTGAACCCGGGCAGATCATTGACGAAGCGACCATGCGCATTGAGGTTCCGTTGATAGATGTGGTTGAACCGGTTATGACGGATGTCCCTGAAAATCAGGCAGCCATTTTTACATTGCAACTTAAGAATAATTCGGAAACAGAAGATGATAACTGGTATGAACTTATTGTGGATGATGTCACCAATCCCGATGGGGCCGTATTGAAAATTGATGGGGGAAGCATCAACAACGGCAGGGTTTTCAAAGTGCCTGCCGGTGAGATCCTCACCAAGACACTTACCCTGGAGAAAAGCAAACCGGATGTGATGGATTATCCGGATATCGGGCTTATCTTCAGATCGGTATGCCAGGGGGATCCCACAGATGACCTGGAAGACATCATGGATGAGGAATTCATTTCAGCTTATTTTCAGCCTATCTGTTCCGATCTTAATGTTACTGCTCCGCTTGATAAGTGGCTTGTAAATACCAACACAGGCGATACCATGTTGGTGTTGATCAGGGATTATGACCGGTCACACAGCGGTTTCCGTTCTGTTTTAATGCAGTACAAACACACAGCAACATCCAGCTGGGTGACTGATATGATATTTTATAACTCGGAAGAAGAATATAATAAAGCCCAGGATCCCAAAATGCTGATCACCGGACCGAGCATATTATATGATTTTAATATGCACAGCCTGGCTGACAGGATATATGACATCCGTGCCAAAGCCATGTGTTACAGCAGTACGGATGTCCTGCTCGCAGAAACGCCAACTGTTCCGCTGAGCGGTATAAAAGATACCAAGCGGCCCAGGGTGTTTGGCACGCCGCAACCAGCCGATGGGATTCTTTCTCCAAATGATGAGATCATGGTCCAGTTTGATGAACCGCTGGAAGAAGGCTTGCTGAATCCATATAATTTCTCTGTGAAAGGAGTATTGAATGGCTATACACGAAACCACAATGTAAGTGTTCATTTCAGTGGCAGCAGCGATTACGCTTTTGTGAATGAGGGAATCAACCTGGAAGGGAAATCTTTCACCATTGAATTCTGGCTGCAGAAATTGAACAGCAGTGAATGCATGATCCTTACACAGGGTTCCCGTGATCCTGACCTGCTGGAGATCGGATTCACTGCAGATAATAAATTAAGCCTGAGGGTGGGAGGACAAACCTTTACCTCACAAAATGCTCTCCAGGATCATAACTGGCACCACTGGGCATGTGTTTACAATGGTGATATCAGCAAGGTATTCGTGTATATGGACAGTGAATACTGGCTTGAAGCGAATGCCAGCATAGATTACAACGGCACCGGCCGTATTAATATTGGGACAGACATGAATCTTGAGGGGCCGTGGCTTAACGGAAACCTTTATGATCTCAGGATCTGGGAAAAAGCATTGGGACTTGGGGATGTATATGCCAGGATGGACCAGGCATTATCAGGAACCGAGTTCGGGCTGATCGGATACTGGCCCATGGAAGAAGCAACAGGTGATCTGGCACAGGATAAAGCTCATTTTCGTCATGCCACACTGCATGCAGGATGGCTGGTGTTGCCTAAAGGCAGTGCTTTTGCTTTTAATGGGAATAATCAATGCCTCGAAATAAATTCGAGCTATGTGATCATTACCGATGAGATGGATTATACAATCGAATGCTGGTTCAACGCCGGGGAAGATGCAAAGGGAAGTTGTTTATTTTCCAGCGGTAAGGGAACCGGGGATGAGGCTTTCAGCGATCCTTTCAATGCCGTGGCTGTAACTTTTGATGAGAACGGGTACATTGAGGTATTCAGTAACGGACTGGTGTTCAACGCAACCAGCATTGACTTTCTGGATAACAAATGGCATCATTTCGCTCTTGTACTGAACCGGCGGGGGAATGTAAAATCCTATGTGGATGGTATTCTTCAATATCAAATTGAAAGTACAGGTTTTGGAGGATTAGCCGGGGCCAAAATGTTATTGGGTGCCAGGGGCTGGAAATCATCACAAACAGAAAGAACAACAGATATGTATTACACGGGATTGATCGATGAGTTCAGAATATGGAAAACAGCCAGGACACAATCCCAGATCCAGCTGGATATGAACAGCAAAGTAGCTGGTGATGAAAAAGGATTGTCGGCTTATTATCCTTTTGATGCATACCAGGAAGAAATGGGGGTCATGATCCTTAAACCCAGTCTGGATGATCAATATATCCCGGCTTACGGAGGTAATGGAGGGACAGCGACACCTGTAGGAGGGGCTGACTTTACTGAGGAAACTCCTAATATAAAAGATATCCGGCCTGTTCAAAAGGTGGCTTTTGAGTATGTCGTGAATGAAGACAAGATTATCATTACACCAAAAGAACCACCTGCCCTGATTGAAAAATGTATCCTTGAAATTACCATTGAAGATGCACAGGATAAAAATGCCAACCGGCTTGCTTCACCTGTAACCTGGACAGCTTTCATCGACAAAAACCAGGTTAAATGGAGCGAAACCGGGAAAGAATTTGAGAAAGAACTATATGACCCGTTTATATTTACCTCTGAAGTGGTAAATCTTGGAGGCAGACAACAGAAATTCACCATTGAAAATCTGCCTCCATGGCTGACTGCTCAGCCAACTGAGGGATCTATTGAACCGCTGGAACGGAAAACAATCACCTTCACAGTAAATGAAGCCCTGAATATCGGGCATTATGTCCAGGATATCTATCTCCGCTCCGATTTCGGATTTAATGAAAGATTATTGCTTGATCTGAGAGTTTATCAACCCGAACCAAACTGGACTGTGAATCCGAATCAATACCAGTTTTCCATGAATATTGTTGGACAACTTTCTGTGGATGGAATTATATCAACTGATCAATACGACATCGTAAGTGTATTTAAGGGAGATGTCTGCAGGGGAACGGGACACATGAAATACGTGGAAGCTTATGATATGTATGAGGTATTTCTTGATATTTACGGAAATGATGATGAGAAAGGTACTGATTTTACATTTAAGGTGTGGAATGCCAGCGAAGGAATTATTCACGATATGGTAGGACTGCAATTAGATAATGGAATTGTGTATATGCTCGAATTTGATCCGGGCACATTTTATGGGACACCTCAGGATCCCGTTATGATCCTGGCAGAAAGTACCTATCAGCAATCCATTCCACTGGCAAAAGGCTGGAACTGGATCTCTTTCAACCTGACATCACCTGCACTGAATAATACAAATACATTGTTTGCCGGACTGAGGGCATCGCCGGGAGACCAGATCAAGACAGTGGATCTGTATGACAATTATACTTCTGCTGACCAATGGATTGGCAGCCTGTCATTGCAGGGAGGTATTGAAAATGAGAAAATGTATATGGTCAGGCTGAGTAACGCAGATACGCTGAATTACTCAGGAAATGGTTTAAATCCCTCTGAAGTACCGATTTCATTGGTTAAGGGATGGAACTGGATCGGGTATATACCCAGGCTGAGTATGCCGATAAATGATGCACTGAGCCGGATAACTGCTGCAGATGGAGACCTGATCAAGAGTCAGCGCTCTTTCTCCATGTATGATGAGACAGCAGGATGGCTGGGAAGCTTGTCATTCCTGTCCCCGGGAAATGGATATATGTATTTCTCCAATGCCCCGGATGCCTATGACCTCCGTTACCCGGAAAAAACATTGTTTAAGGCGGCCTATGAAATGATACCTGATAATATGTTGACCGGATCATTTAACCTCTATCCCGAAGAATTCGAATATACAATGTCGGTTGTTGCCCGGGTTGAACTGCCTGATAGTATAAAGTTAACAGAACAGGATATCCTTGCTGTATATAGCGGCGAACATTGCAGAGGGGTTACAAAACCGATCAACAGCAGCACCGGAAAACTGTTCTTTATAACAATTTATGGCAATGAAACCAGCGACATGCTGGCATTTAAGTCGTTCAGGAAAGAATCTTCGCAGGTCATTGATTTTGAACAAATATTGTCATTTGAACCTGATATGATCACAGGATTGATTCATTCTCCCTTCAAATTGACCATTAAGACTAAAAATCCTGAAGAGGATTTAAGTGGATTTGAACTAACATGTCATCCCAATCCGTTTACTGAAATACTTTCAATCAGGTATCATGTACCTGAAGATGCTTATGTACAAATATCTGTTTATGATATGATGGGACGTAAGATCAGCATACTGGAAGCTGGCAACCGGAATAGAGGCTGGCATACCCTGGAGTGGAAGGGCAGGAATGCCGAAGGAAATGAATTGCCGGCTGGTCTGTATATCCTGAAGTTAACAACGAAATATAATTCATTAACAAGAATCATCGAACGAAATAGATAATTACAAATAATTGCATTGTTTCATAATCTTTGTAGAGCCGTGCCGCGGCACGGCTCTACAAAAAAAACTATGAATTAATCAGGAAATATGTATTCAATTAATAAAAAGTATTTTGCTTCGTTTGTTTTGGCAATTTCCATTTTATTCCCGGCTAAAGCCTCTGAGCCAGGCTGGTCGGTAAATCCGGCAGATTTCAAGGGGAACATGACCATTACCGGTATTATCAATATCAATGGCACAGAATCGACCGATACCAATGACCTGGTAGCCGCTTTTTCAGGTGATATTTGTCGTGGTGTGGGTTCACCTGTATACGTGGAAGAAACAGAAAGATGGATGGTATTTCTGCTGGTATTCGGAAACGAATCTTTTGATACACTTAATTTTCGCCTTTATGATGCAAGCAGTGACGAAATATACGATTGCGAAAAACAAATGGCTTTTGAAATAAACGGTATCGAGGGCGATCCTTTTTCACCATACGTATGGTCTTATCCCACACTCAGCAGTGATGCCTTTATTACTGAGTTTTCCTTTCCCGGACAAATCCGTGAAACGGCTATAACGGATTCCCTGATCCAGGTTATCATGCCTTCCGGAACGGACCTGACATCCCTTGCAGCGATTTTTGTGACAAGTCCGGGAACGGTTGTCAGTGTGAACGGAGTCATCCAGGAAAGCAGCATCACAGTCAATGATTTTACCAATGCGGTAACATATGTTCTTCTTTCAGCTGATGAATCAACCACAAGCTATTATACTGTAATGGTAACACTTGAACAATCACTTGATGCAGCCAATTTCTTTTCACCAAACGGGGACCAGATCAATGATACATGGATGATCAGGAATCCGGAGCTTTACGATAATTGTGAGTTCACAATTTATGATTCCATGGGTAATAAAGTATTTCATCAAACCGGTTATAACAATGACTGGAAAGGGAGATACCGGAATAGGGATTTACCTGATGGTACGTACTACTATATTATCAAATGCAATGATACAAAATTGAGCTATCAGGGATCTATCACACTGCTTCGTTAATCTAACTGATATGAAATGAAAAAGAATACCATCATCTTCATTTTTTCAATATTCCCGTTGTATTTATCGGGACAGGTATTTGAGTCATTTAATAATTATACAACCAACCGTTTCCTTTTCAATCCTGCCGCCACGGCAGATTATGGCATATATGTTTATACCGGCCTCAGGTATAAATGGTTTGGGATGGATCATGCACCCCAAATTCAGGAAGCAGGATTTTATCACCTTCTAAGTACACGTCAGGGACTTGGTGCAAAAGTTACCAATATGAGTAACGGACTGCTCCGGCAAACCGGTGTTTCTGCCTCTTACAGCTTTAAAACGGAAACAACACGCGACAGGTATTTATTCCTTGGCCTATGGGTCAGAGGAGTGCAAAGGAATATGAATATCGTTGATGCCTATGTTTTTCAGAATGGTGATCCGACATTGGTAGGCGATTATTATAAAAAAGTATATCTCACTTTTGGTACAGGATTTTCCTATAAGGCAAAACATTATCGTTTTGATTTTTCTATGCCTGCTTTACTGGATGATAATGCTAAATTCCAGAAGAATCTGTTAGCAATGGCGGAATATGTTTTTGTTCTGAGGCCAAACACCGCAGTCTTGATGCCTTCAGTATTATATATGCACAGTGATCCGCATGGGAATGTTGCTGATATTAATCTGAATGGTCTTTTTTATGACAGGGCATCTGTGCAGGTCTCTTATCGCACCAATCAAAGTATGTTTGTCACGGTTGGTTACCATTCCATATTCTGCATTCTTTTATCTTATGAATTCTCAATCGGTAATATCACCACATTTAATCATGGTACATATGAGGTTATGTTAACTTATGCCTTTGGCCGCAAACAACAACGAAAGACACGTCTCCGTTTGCCATGGAACTGGACCTACTAAAGTGGTTCCCGGTTCTCGGTTCGATTAAAGTAAGTGTAAACCGCCTTTTCCGCCAGAACCCTGGTAGCATTAATAACAGGCACATTAACCCTGCTGTTATTGAAGGCTAGTGGGATCTCAGTGCATCCGAGGATAATCAATTCAGCACCTTTGTCAACAAGGTTTTGTCCTGTCTCAGCAAGCAGATCTTCATTAAGCTTATCTTTTTTACCGGCTTTTATCCCAAATACTGCCTTCATAACTTTTTCGTTTTGGGTATTTTCATCAGGGATAATGATCTGCAAATTCTTTCTATCCAGCTCATGATTATATAATTTTGATTCTATGGTTCCTGGGGTAGCTAAAAGACCAATTCTTTTTGCATCCGGATATTTGTTTATTACCTCATTAACAGTTTCCCTTATCATATGGATGATTGGTATGGAGACTGCTTTCTGCATGGCATCGTAAAAGTAATGTGCTGTATTACAGGGGATGGCAATGAAAGAGGCCCCAGCCTTTTCAAGCCGGGTAACTCCTTCAATCAGGTAGGGGATAATAGATTGATCTTTGTGCTGTATGCTGGCCGTTCTTTCAGGCACCTGTGGGAGGCTGTATATAAGTGTCGGGATATGATCCTGGTCTATTTCTGCTGGCGTTAGTTCAATGATCTGCCTGTACAGGTCGATTGTTGCTTCGGGCCCCATACCGCCGAATATGCCGAGGATGGTTTTGGTGTTTTTCATCTACCACATTATATGGAATAAAAATAGGATTTTTTATTTATTCTGATTCAGATATCAACCACACACCGGGTGACTGCCAGTCACCCGGTGTGTGGTTTAGAACTCAAGCGCAAAACACGTCCCGGTATCTTTTTCCGTCTTAACATCTATTCTCCCCTTATGCAGTCGCATAATCTGCCGTGAAAGACTCAAGCCGATTCCTGAACCCTTTTCTTTCATGGTAAAGAAAGGAATAAATATTTGTTCAAGGATATCTTCATCAATTCCAGGACCATTGTCTTTCACCTTGATCCTTACCCGGCCACTATTTATTTTTTCAGCACTTAATTGGATAGAGGGATCTTCTGAATTTTCAACTGCTTCAATTGCATTCAGGATCAAATTGATCAGCACTTGCTCTGTTAATTCAAAATCGGCTTTGATTGTAATTCCCGGTTGGGGAAGGAATATATTAAACTTAATATTGGCTGCATTAAGCCTGGTTTGCATCAGATTATGAACCCTGTCGAATAAATTCTTGACAGGGAATTCCATGAATGATGGTTTTGGGATCCGGGTAAGACTTTTTGTTGTCTTTACAAAATTCACAAGTCCCTTACTACGACCCTCTGCAGTTTTCAGGCTCTCAACAAGATCGTTAATCTCATCCTTTTTTAAGCCGGGAATTTTTTTAGGTGTGTCATTGTCATCAACAAGGAAATCCTGTGCAAAGGAAATCAGGTTGGTGATCGGAATAGTTGAGTTCATAATTTCATGTGTAAGTACCCTGACAAGCTTATGCCAGGAATCAACTTCCTGTTCTTCCAGTTCTGTTTTAATATCCTGGAATGAAATAAGCTTAAACTTTTCATTTTCAAGTGAGAATTCTGTTGCCCGGATAGAAAGATTTAATAATTTACCATTCCTGATGGTCTTAATCAGCTCTCTTTGTCCCGATCTTATATCAGAGATTACTTTTACCAGGTTTTTATCAATTTTCATCAGTGGTTTCAGGTCTCTGATGTCAGGTATTTCAAGCAGATCTTTTGCGAATCTGTTGATTAATTGAATATTTTCTTTTTGATCAAGACAGATAAAAGCCGTATCAACATGTTCAATTATTCTTAACAGATATTGATAATGTGATTCTTTTTGTATACGAAGGCGCCGGAATTTTTCAAGTATTGAGCGGTAACTACTGCTTATTTCATTATCTGATTCATCTGCTATGTATAAATTACTGAAATCTTCCTGATTAATTGAATTTAAGAATTCCTTCAAAGCTTTCCTGGATCTTTGCAGATAATGGAATAATTCAAATATTAACAGAATGATTGCCAGTATTATCCACACAGATACCAGCCAGAAGTGGGTTTGAGTAATGATGATGATCGATGCAAATCCAAGGGAAAGGATCAGACCGATCCGGATGATAATGTTGATACGATAACTGAAGATTTTCATTTATTAAGGATAATTTTTATAATCCATACTTCTTCATTTTTCTGTACAAAGTACTTCTGCTCAGTCCCAGTTCCTCAGCAACCTGATCCATATTTTTATATCCTTTTTTCAATGCATTTTCTATAGCAGTTTTTTCATAATCTCCGATTTTCCCTGAAATAATAATGGATTCAGATTCATCTCCGGTTTTACCCAAAATGAAATCGGCAGGATCCAATACAGGACCATCACTCATAATGACAGCACGTTCAACAGCATGTTTCAACTCCCGTATGTTACCGGGCCAGGTATAGGCTTTGAATTTCTTATAGGTTTCCGGACTGATAACAATATCAGGTTTATCATATTTTTTCTTATAGATATTAAGGAAGTAGTTGGATAATGAAACAATGTCTTCAGTTCTTTCACGCAGCGGAGGAAGGTTAATTTCAACAGTATTGATACGGTACAACAGATCCTGACGAAAACCACCCTCTTCAGCCATTTTACAAACAGGTTTGTTAGTAGCACAGATAAGACGGATGTTTATGGGGGTGGGATAATTGCTGCCAACACGGATAACTTCATTATTTTGAATAACAGTAAGTAATTTAGACTGTAATGGTAAGGATAGATTCCCAATCTCATCGAGAAATAATGTGCCACCTGAAGCTATTTCAAACCTTCCGGCCCTGTCTTCTTTCGCATCGGTAAAAGCCCCCCTCGTATGTCCGAATAATTCCGACTCAAACAGAGTGTCGGGGATAGCACCGAGGTCAACAGCAATAAAAGGTTCTTCACCGCGTAATGATTCACGATGAATCGCCCTGGCAATCAATTCTTTGCCTGTCCCGTTTTCGCCGAGTATTAATACGCAGGCATCGGTCGGGGCGACTTTCTTTACAGCATCAAGGACAGGTTTCATGGCTTTTGAATGTGCTATAATCCGCGTATAGCTTTTGTCCAGATCTTTACTTAAGGTGTTTTGACGATTCTTTAGTTTCGTTACCTGTTTCTGTGCTTGTCTTAACCGGTAAGCGGACATTATCGTGGCAAGCAATTTTTCTTTGTACCATGGTTTAACCAGGAAATCAATCGCACCCAGCTTCATGGCTTTCACTGCCAGATCAATATCTCCATATGCGGTAATCATTAAAACGTGGGAAGAGGGATCAATTCTAAGAATTTTTTTTAACCAAAGAATTCCCTCTTCACCGGAAGTAACTCCCGGTTGAAAATTCATATCCAGAATGATTACATCCGGTTCTTCTTTTTTTAACAGATCCCCTAATATGTCGGGTCGTTCAAGAGTGATTACATCAGAAAATTGCTGTTTTAGTATCATCCTGGAGGTGGTTAGGACATCCCTGTCGTCGTCAATTACTAATATTTTTGCATCGATCTTAGACATGAATATATTTTTCAGCGACCGTGTCACAATACTTGAAGGAAGCTGACCGTGAGATTAGTAAACCTGTACCCGGTCTGGCAGGTTTGCGGTTTAACAAAGTTGTGTTCCACAGCCTGGAAACGAAAGTTAACATTTGTGTCAATATGAGACAAATTTTTGTGTCAAATTGAGACGAATTAATAAATATTAATTTTCATAAATACTGTAATATATTGTATATCAATTAATAAAAATAATTTGGTATGTTTGTTGATATGACTATTAATCTGTTATTTCAAATTTCGCAATAGATATGTTACGAAATTATCTGATCATTGCCTGGAGATACTTCCGGAGGAATAAAGTTTTTTCAATAATCAACATCCTTGGTTTGGCCTTTGGTATGGCAGTATGTATTTTGATATTCCAGTATGTAGCATTTGAAACAAGTTATGATAACTTTCATGAAAAGGGAAATAACTTGTACCGGATCACTTTGAAGAATTACAGCAATAATGAATTACAATATGAAAGTGCATTGGCACCCCGCCCTTTAGGGATTGTACTTACAGATGAGTTTCCTGAAGTTCTGGATTATGCCAGGCTTCATGAAGAAGATGAAGTTGTTGTTACCTATAAGGAAAACAGTTATCTCGAAGACAAGGTATATTATGCAGATTCTTCCTTTTTAACGATGTTTTCATTTCCTATGGTTGCAGGAGATCCGGCTACAGCTCTGGGGCAACCGAATACTGCAGTCATTTCTGAATTCATGACTGAGAAATATTTTGCCAGGGAAAGTCCACTGGGGAAAAGTATTCTTGTTGATGATGGTGAGGGAGGCATTACATATACAGTTACAGGTGTTTTCAAAAACATTCCTGAAAATTCTCATGTGAAATATGACTTTCTTCTTTCAATACATGGAATCGTCGGAGATGATGATATAAATGAGGGCTGGGGTTTTACTGGTTTTTTCACATATCTGAATTTAACACCAGGGGCAAATCTCCAATTATTAATAGACAAACTATCAGAAATAAGGGATAAATACTATGGTGAAATGCTGGAACAGATGAATATTCAACATGAGTATGGCTTTCAACCACTGTCAGATATATACCTGCATTCCGATGATCTGATCATGGAACCTGAAGTTCGGGGCAATAATAAAATCATTTACTATTTAACCGTTATTGCCATATTCATTCTTATACTGGCATGGTTCAATTATATTAATCTTACAACTGCCAAATCTATAGAGCGTACACAGGAGGTTAGTTTGAGGAAAATACACGGGGCATTCAGAAGGCAACTGATCACACAATTTCTCCTGGAATCTGTTTTGATCAATCTTGTCGGAATTGCATTGGCCATTACAATCGTACAATTTTCGTACATATATTTCGAAGATCTGGTTGGTAAACCGATCAATTATAGATTTCTGGTTCAGTCAAACTTCAGTTGGCTTTTGTCAGGTGTTTTTATTACAGGCATTTTCATTTCAGGAATATATCCTTCATTGTTATTAAGCCGGTTCAAACCAATCTCAATCCTCAGGGGGATTTTTTCAGGTGCCGGAGGTGGTATTCATATCAGGAAAACACTGATCATTTTTCAATTTTTTATCTCTTTTGCATTGATTTACGGCTCTCTGGTTATTTATGCTCAGATAAAGTTTATGATTAATTCCGATCTTGGATTCAGCACTGAAAATATCATATTAATGCACAAGGCTGAAGTTGAAAGGGCTGAAAATTTTGATGAGATTGAACAGACATTCTTTGAGGAACTGATGAAACATCACCGGATAGAAAGTGTTACGCTTTCGTTTGAACCAGGCAGAGATTATTGGTATACTTTTCTGATAAGAAGAAAAGATCAGCCACCGGAATCATCCAAATTAATCAGGGGATGCAGGGTGGATTTCAATTTTTTCAATACATATCAAATTGACATTCTTGCCGGCCGCAATTTTAACAGAAGTTTTGACAGGGAAAGACCGGAAGTGATCCTGAATGAAAAAGCATTGGGCTTTTTGGGATACGGTGATCCGCAGGAAGCTCTTGGACAAACATTAGTGATTTATGAAACTCCTGTTCAGATAATCGGAGTGATAGAAAATTTTCACCAGCTAAAACTTAAGTATGACATTCAGCCTGTATGTTATCACCTGGGTACTCCACCCGGATATTATGCAATAAGGCTCAACAGTT